>CAXBNA010000045.1:0-32942 GCA_963976915.1 uncultured Verrucomicrobiales bacterium | reverse complement strand
GCCAGTTCTCCGCAGGCGAGTACGACATCCTCGTCCTCTCCGCCAAGCAGAGTGACGGCCTCGTGATCTGGCTGAACCAAAACGGCTACAAGATGCCCAAGGGCGCGGAGACTGTCCTCGACAGCTACATTCGCCAGGACATGAAGTTCTTCGTCGCCAAGGTGAATTTGGAGCGCCAGGCCAGCGAAGGCCGCACCTGGCTGCGGCCGATCCGGGTGACCTACAAAACGCGCAAGTTCATGCTTCCCATTCGGCTGGGCACCGTGAACGCCAAGGGCCCCCAGGACATGATCGTCTACATCCTCAACCGCAATGGCCGCGTCGAGGCCACCAACTACCGCACCGTGCGTCTGCCATCAAACGAGGACATTCCAGAGTTCGTCAAACCCGAGTTCGCCGATTTCTACCGCTCAATGTTCGACCGCGCCGTCGAGATTGAAAAAGGCCGCTCCATCTTCACCGAGTACTACTGGGACATGGGCTGGTGCGACCCGTGCAGCAGCGACCCCATTCCCCTGCATGAACTCCGCGAGCTGGGCTGTGACTGGCTCCAGGGAGATGACAACGAACGCCCGGAGGAAGGCTCCACCTTCATCACCCGGCTCCACGTCCGCTATGACCGGGAGCACTTCCCCGAGGACATCGTCTTCCAGGAAACCGGCGACACGCAGAACCTTCAGGGTCGCTATGTGATTCGTCACCCGTGGCGCGGGAAAATCACCACCGAAGCCGGGCGCGAGTACGCGAGGGCGTTGCCGAAGCGGTTTGAGGAAGAAGCCAGGACCCTCGCCGGTTTGACCGGATGGAAGATCGAAACGATCCGCGCCAAGCAGGCTGGCTACCGGGACACATCGAAGGAGCCGAAAGAGTGATGGATTGAAAGTCCCGGCAGGTCACCGCCATGCACAATCGCGACCAAGTACGAAGGATCGAGTCCCGACGCCGACGCATCTTTCAAACGGGGCGGCATCCAGCACTATTGGGCGTCTTATCAGCCTTCTGGTTCATCGCCACATGGTTCACCGCTCAAGTGACGGCGTTTGGGTGGCTGCAGGGCATCATCGGCGGCTACTGGTTGGCGCTGACGATTCAATCCATCGCTGTAAAGTACGAGGCAGAAGTCTCGATTGGAGGTGTGAAAGTCTTAAAGAACGGTCAACTCACCCAAGATCTGGAATGGAGCCAAGTGGCGACCACGGACGACCTGCAGTCATTCTTCCTTCACCTGCCAACCGGTTTCTGCGTCTCGATCCGAAAGTCCGAGGTTGCGGGAGATCTTGGAAATCTCCTCCGCTCAAAATGCGACTGAGCAGGCACCCACAACGCCGCTCCGGCTCTTCTGCACGATTTCTACTCTGAGGCAACGTCACTCGGCCCGCCCGGTCCCACTCGAAATCGCCCTGCGCCAAGGCGGGGCCTTTCTTCGCCTTGGGTTTGCACAGGCAAACGGCCCAGCACCCCCAACCCGCCCATTGCAAAAAGACGGAGGCGGATGGATGTCTCTGGCATGCACCTCTCCGACCTCACCGCGCACCTCGACCATCTGCTTCGCGTCAAGGAAATCCCCGACTACGGACCGGCCTTGAACGGGCTCCAATTCGGACACGCGGACGCGGCGGTCACCAAGGTCGCGGCCTCCGTGGATGCGACGCTGGCGACGATCCGGGAGGCGGTGGAGCAGGAGGCAGACTTGCTGATCGTTCACCACGGGCTTTTCTGGAGCGGGCTCCAGCCAGTCACGAGGGCCCAGTTTGAAAAAATGCAGCTTTGCATCGAGAACGGACTCGCCATCTACAGCGCACATCTGCCGCTCGACGTGCATCCTGAACTCGGCAACAACGCCCAGATTGCAAGGGCGCTCGGACTCAGCCTCGAAGGCGCAGGCGGGTTTCTCGACTACAAGGGCATCAACGTGGGCATCACTCTTGAGTTGGAGACCTCTCTCTCGGAGATCACCGAGAAGTTCGAGGAAGCGCTCGACAGCCCCGTGCACGTTTGCGGTGGAGGCCCTCCGATCACCCGGAAGATCGGCATCTCCTCTGGCGGATCCGGCTCGGAAGTGGCGGCGGCGGCACGCGCGGGGGTGGACACCTTCCTCACGGGCGAGGGGCCGCACTGGAGCTACACGATGGCCGAGGAGCTCGGCATCAACGTCCTCTACGGCGGTCACTACGCGACCGAGACCTTCGTAGTGAAGGCCCTGGCCGAGTACTTGAATGAGCGTTTCCAATTGCCTTGGGAGTTCATCGACCACCCCACCGGCCTGTAGCCCAAGATCAGTCCCACTCATGGCTTCCGCCTTCCTCGGTCGCGACTATTTTCAACGCGATGTGCTCGACGTGGCCCGCGATCTGGTCGGCGTCGAGCTCGTCTGGAATGGCTGCTCCGGCATCGTCCTGGAGACTGAGGCCTACGCCGTCGAAGGCGATCCCGCCTGCCACACGGCGACGCGCCCCAGTGCGCGGGAGTTTGTGAAAACGCAGCCGCCCGGTGCCGCCTACGTCTATTTCAACTACGGGATGTACTGGCTCTTCAACCTCCACGTCAAAGGTGGCGACCGCGACGGACTCATCCTCATCCGCGCGCTGGAACCTCGCCGTGGATTGGCGACGATGCAGTCGCGCCGCCACAAGACCCACCCGCAAGACCTCTGCTCCGGTCCGGGCAAACTCGCCGTCGCGCTCGGCATCGACGGGACGCATCACGGGGCAACCATGGCAGGCAGCGGCCGTCCATCTCGTTGTGGGCTGCGTTTCCCGTCCACGACGATGAGTTACACGGTCGTGGCCGACCTGCGCGTCGGCATTCGTCAGGCGGCAAACTTTCCCTGGCGGTTTCTTGCCAAGGACCACCCGTGTCTCAGCGTCCACCTCGGCAAGGCAAAGCCACCCAAGTGATGGCAATTCCCCAGCGGGAAAGCCAGCAGCGCCAACCACACTCAGGCATTTCGATTCCTGAGCCGGAATCGAAAGCGCTGAAAGATCACCAGTCCACCAATCGCCGCAAGCAGCAATGATGAAGGCTCTGGAATGGGGGTAGTGTAGAATCTCCCGACCAATTCGGCGCGCCCCACCGTGCCCTCGGCGACACGAAATTCATTACCCGAAACGTAGGAACCATCGCCAAAATCCAGATCCTGAACCAGCGAGACCTCGAATGTGTAGGGGTTTCCGAAATCATCCGTAAACGGGATCGGTGTGAACAGATTTCCAAGCTGCAGAAAGTCGGCGTCGAGGAACGTATCGAGGCTCGCCGCCGTGTTGAAGATGCTGATTGAGACCGGTAGCAGCGTGCCCGGGCTTTCAGGACTGCTGAAAACCAGATCAACGTTCGAAACGCCAGTCGCGAGCGGGTCCGAACCGTTCCTAAAGTGCAAGAAACCAACAGTGAAGGGCTGCGAGACCACCACGTGAATCGGCGAAGGCGGTTCAACCCAGAGCGCACTCGGCGGAGTGTAGGGCGCACCCGCATCACCCACGCCCCACTGAAACGACCCAGATCCCAGTGGCAAGGCAAAGAATCCCAATGGACCCGACGGTGTCAGGCCAGGAGGAACACCAGTCAGGTCGAAGTCAGGATCGAAGCCCCTATCGAGATCATTGGCTATCACCCACTGAGAAGCACCGCTTACCGGCACCGGGTTTTGAAAATCCCCAAAAAGACTGAATGAGAAGTCGCTCGGCAGAACCGACTGCGAGAGCGCCGGAGCCGTTCCCAGCACGAACATGATCGCGAAGTTTAGGAGGTTTCTCATGGTTGGGGGGGGGGGTTGGTCAATGATGCCCTAGCGCCAGTGGCACCGGGACCGGCGGATGAAGAACGCCAGCCCGAGGGAGGCGAGGAACAACGAGGATGGTTCAGGGATGGGCGTGGTGGTGAAGCGCCCAATCAGATTGGCCTTGCCCTGAACTCCTTCGAAAACCCGGAACTGCTCCGCCGTCGACAGAGTCCCATCCGTCGCATCCGCATCCAGTTGGAAGGTCAGCTCGAGGAAATAGGGATTTCCAAACGTATCCCTAAAGTCGATGGGCGAAGACAAGGCTCCAAAGCGAACGATGTCCGCACTGGCAATCGGATCGCTGGTGTTCATCGTGTTGAGCAGCATCTGGGTGAAGCTCAGGTTTTGCACCGGCAGTCCAGACGGGGTCGAAAAGGTCAATGCCAGATTCAAATCGACCGCAGAGGCTCCCGTACCTGCGAGAATGGTTCCGTTGCGGAAGTATAGCTGCCCGGCAAGGAACGATGTCTCAGGAATCGCACTGATGACCGCTGTCGGCTCATACCAAAGCGCACTGGGATGAGGGTAGGCGTACGTGCAGGCGCAATCGAGGCTGCCCCATTGAAAGGCAGCAGACCCCACTGGACCAGAGGGATTCAATGAAGCGGGAGCATCCGCAAGGTCGAAACCGCCCGAGTAGCCGTCCGTCAGATTGTTGTCCGTGAACAAACTGGCTGACGAGCTATCGCCCACGGCGTTCGAGAAACTCCCGAGCAAATTGAATGACAGAGTATCCGGAAGGATTGTTTGCCCCGATGAGGAAATGGCGAGGGCAGCGAGACAAGCCGTCAAAAGAGGTGCTTTCATGGGCGGTTTTCTAATCTGCGAAGATTCACAGGAAGGAGAGTTATATTTGATAATCTCCAGAACAATGATCCTATTTTTCATAGAATACAACCGCCATTAAAGCATTTGTCGCAATTTTTATATTCAATATCGCGAGTATTATGATATTTGAGAATATCAATCAACCTCAGATTTCAATTGTCATTCCAGTCCTCCCTCGCCTGTCGCGCAGCCGTAAGCATCTCAGCGGGGTTCCACGCGGCCTCGTCCGAATCCGCCATCGACAGCAGTCCATCGCGCCCTCATGATTTCCCCCGCATGCTAGAATCCTGTCTGAACTTGATCGTCGTTGCCGCCCTCGGGCTGGGATTCTTGACCACCCCGATCCTCGCGCAGCCAACCGCACCAGAAGACGAGTCCATCGCAGTCAAGGAACCGCCCAAGGAGGAGCCAAGCGTTCTTCAGACCCTCCAGAGCCTCCTCAACGCCCGAAAGGCCCTCGAAGACCAGGGCAAGGTCCTTGAGAAACAGCTGAGAGCGCTTCCAGACTCCGACCCGGGACGAGCGGACCTGGGGGACCAGTTGAAAGATCTCCAGCAGCGCGAGAATCGGCAGATTCAGGACTTTTCCACCGTCGCGACAGGACTGAACTCGATCGAGTTTTCTCCCCCACCCGTCGCCCAACTGCAGTGGGAGTCCGAATTGAAAGAGGCGTTTGGTCCCTTGGTTCGGGAACTCAAAGACATCACCGAACGCCCCAGGCGCATGCAGCAGGTCGAAACCGACCTCATGGACGCCCGTCACCGCGCCGAGCAGGCCGAAGAAGCCGTCAAAAATGCGACCAACCTTCTGAAACAGATTCCCGAGGGCGAGATGCCAGAGCTGCGGAAGGAACTGCGGGACTCCACGATCCACACTTGGGAGGATCGGCTGCGTGAGGAAGAGAACCGCGTTCAGACCCTGCAACTCCAGTTGGAAGAGCTCCGGACAAATCAACCCTCCATCTGGGCCTTCACCACCAATGCCGTGAAGGGCTTCTTCCTCAACCGGGGTCGGAATCTGTTCCTCGCCATCGTGGGGATTCTCCTGACATTCATCGGGCTTCGCTGGCTAAGACGAACGATCCAACGCCTCAGTCCGTGGCATCAGAAGCGGGAGCGGCCCTTCGCCGCGCGCCTGATCGATGTGGTCTGGGAGGCGCTCACCGTCATCTGCGCCATCGTTGTCGGTCTCACCACCCTTTACGCCATCGGAGACTGGGTGCTGCTCGCGATCGCTCTGGTCCTGCTCATCGGTTTCGCCTTGGCGGCAAAGCATGGCCTGCCGCGTGTCTATCGCCACGCCCGCCTCCTGCTGAATCTCGGTGAGGTGCGCGAGAATGAACGCGTCGTGATCGACGGCGTGCCGTGGCTGGTCAAGCGACTGAATTTTTACTCAGAGCTGACCAATCCCTCCATGAAGGGAGGCGGTCTGCGGATGCCCATCGACCGCATGTTGGACATGGTTTCGCGCCCGCACGACAAAGACGAGCCATGGTTCCCCTGTGAGGAGGAAAACTGGGTCATGCTCGACGATGACAGCCATGTGAAGGTCCTCCACATTACCCCCGAATTCGTGCAGGTCGTTCACCTTGGGAGCGCCCAGCGGACGATCCCTGTCGCAGACTTTCTGGCTCTCCACCCGAGGAACCTGTCAGGGGGCTTCCGCGTCTCGACCATTCTTGGCCTCGACTACAAGCACCAGCCCAACATCACCAAGGAGATCCCGCTCAAGCTCAAAACCTTCGTCTTCGAGGGCCTGTGCGAATTGATCGACCATGAATCCGTCCGCTCGGTCAAAGCCGAGTTCCGTGAAGCGGGGGCCCACTCCCTCGACATTGAAATCATCACGGATTTTGACGGGTCAGTCGCCGACAAGTACCAAGTGCTTAGACGCGCCGTCCAGCGACTGGCCGTGGATGCCTGCAACGAACACAACTGGGTCATCGCCTTCCATCAAATCGTCTTGCACCGCACTGACGAGTCGTAGATCCGGCGGCCCGCAGAAAAGAAGTCCCGGGGCCGGCAAAAGCCCAAGGCTCCGCTTTTCGAGAATCGCTTGCCTGATGCGGCCCCAGCCGCCTTGGTTCACCCTTCAGTCCGGCACAAGTCCGGATCGAATTCGTAACGAAAGCCATGCCACTCATCAACCGCCTCGAATCCAAACTCGGTCGTTTCGCCATCCCCGGGCTCGTTCAGATCATCGCCGGACTTCAGCTTCTCACGCTGTTCCTGCTGTATTTCTCCCGCTCCGAAGCACAGGGTGCGTTCATCGAGTCGCTCCTGTTTGATCGGGAGAAAGTCTTTCAAGGCCAGGTCTGGAGAATGTTTTCCTTTCTGTTTGTCCCAAGCACCAAAAATCTCTTTTTTGCCCTCATCACTGCATGGTTCATGATGTGGGTCGGAAAAGGCCTCGAGCAGGCCTGGGGCGCCTTCCGTGTGAATGTTTTCGTCATCGGTGGCATGTTCGCCGTCGCCGCTGGTGCCATGATTTTCGGCTACGCCACAAGCGGCGTTTGGTTTTTCCAGACCTTCATCTTCGCGTTCGCCATGTTTTATCCCAACGAGGAAATCCTCCTCATGCTCGTTCTTCCGGTGAAGATCAAATGGGTCGCGTGGATCGGCGCTGGAATGATGTTCTTCACCATCATTTTGCAACCCATCCTGATCATTCCCATCTTCTTTGCCAACCTCGCCTTTTTGGTCGCCTTCGGCCCCGAGTTCGTGCGCTCAAGGCTCCACATGGCCGAAGTGAGCCAGCGCCGACAGCGGTTCGAACGCGCTCAACTCCCCGAATCCGAAGCCTTTCACAAGTGCGCCCAATGCGGCAAAACCGAGCACGACGACCGCCACCTCGAGTGGCGCGTCACCGACGATGGCGAAGAGTACTGCTCCGCCTGTCGTCCGCCAAAGGACAAAAAAGCCTGATTCGATCAGTGCGAGGTCAATCCACCTCCACCCTCAAACGGACAAACCTGGCGTCCGCATCGCCAATCGCGGGTGTGATCCGCACAGTGCAGGTCTCCGTCACGCCGTCGGCATTCGGCGTCACATCCACCTCCTCAACGCTCGCACCGGTGTCGTCCCAGCCATCGGCCGCCAGCGTGCTGCTCGTCTCCACGATGTAGCGGAATCCGGCCCGGTGGATCCTCCGACGATACTGAAGCGTCAGGTAGGTCTTGTCGTCACCATCGTCGTGTTGCATCACCGCCGCAGGCAAGCCATCCCGGCCCACGCCTGGCGCATCCAGATGCAGCGCATGGTTCAGCAAGTCCGGCACACCGTCCGCATTCGTCTGCCCCGTCGCATCCTCAATGCGGAAGATGTGATAACTCACCGACGCCGTGTTCGGTGGCACCGCATTGTCTGCAGCTTCAACCGTCACCGTGTTCGAGCCCGGCGCCAGTCCCAAGACCATCTTCGTCCAGTTCGCAAAGCCATCGGACGTCGAAGCCGCAGCGCCATCGACCGTCACCAAAGCCAAACCGCTCGTCGCATCCGCCGCCGTGCCTCCAATCTCCGTGTCCGCCTGCGCCGTGTATTTCTCATCGGCCGGATTTGTGATGATCACCGGAGGAGAAGCGTCTTGGGTGGAGGAGACGACGTTGGACCAGCCACTCGTCCACGCAACGCCATCACTTCGCCGCATCCTTGCCCGATAGTAATACATGCAGCCGTCCACCAAATCGTAGAACAAATAGTTGGGTTCCGAGATAAATCCTGAACTGATACTGCTCGTGAACGCTGAGTCTTGAGATGTCTCAATTTCGTACTCCAGGGCCGGCGCTGGTTCATTCCACGAGAGCAAATTGCTCCCCCCACCTGAGAACAAAGGCTCCGAGTTGACAATCAATGGATTCTCAAGTGTCTCAAACTCATTTGACAATCCTAAAGCACCGAGTGAGGCGGCTTGAAGATGAAACTCGGGGCTGAAGACAGCAGGATTCAGGGTTACCTGACCAGCCCAGGCTCCATTGGCAAACGGTCCCGTGTTCAACGGACTCACCGCTACCTCATAGACACAGCCAAGCTTCACGACAGGCCTGATTGTGGTCTTGGTCTGCAGTAAATAGGTGCCTGTCCAAAACAAAGGATCTCCGAGAGAATTGGACGAGTGGGACATGCTGCGAATCAGCGCTCCATCTTGTGCGACAACCGTACCATTGTAACTGCCGCTCGACACATTGTTGTAAGAAACGTCGATCATGAGGTTTTCAATGCCGTTGTAGTCGAATGGCGCTGAAAACAGCAGGGGCAGCCACCCGGTTTCCGTGATCGCCAACGATCCTTGGAAGCAAGTCGTCCACCCCGATGACTCCCACACGTCGGAACCTTCTTCACTAAAGTCGTTCTTGGGGGTGTGTTTCAGTCTGATCGTGAACACATCCATGGGGCCACTGGGCAATGAGGCAACATTGAGTGACAAAGAAGAGATTCTGTGTTCACCACCGATTTCACCAGCGTCGAAGATCATTTGGGTGCGAGACCGGGCGCTGTTCGGGCCCAAGGGTCGATACCACGTGGTGTCACCCTTTCCAACTTGACGCTCAGTGCCGACTGACAGAGATGCCGAACCTGAAAAGCTTGAAATTGGATTCCCGAAATTGTCTTGGGCGACAATGACCACAGGAATCGATTCTTCCGCAAATTGCGGAGACGAGACATTGCTCCAACCAAACGTTGCATGGCGTCCCACACCAATCGAAAAAGGATTACTATACCCCACTCCACCCGTCTCTGGATCCGTGATTGAGATCACGGCATTCGATGCAAAATCTCCAACGACAATCTCGACGCGAGCAATTCCATTGGCATATTCGCTAACGGTCATCGGGACTGATGCCAAAGTGTTGGCACCGTCGACCACCGCCACAGCAGCAGACTTCTTGTACTTTTGAATTGTCTGGCCACCGATGTTTTTTGGCTGAAACACAACGGTGAAGGGTCTGTTTCGGATTTGAGGACTGCCTACCGCAGACACAGAGAAGAATGATGCATCGTCATCGTCAATTCGCATCGAGCGATACCCACTTTCGAAACCCTCCGCTGCGGCAACCAGCTCCAGATACTCCGAACCATCAAACTCCACGTCATCCATGATCGAGATAGAGAATGGCGCGCTTTGGGACTGACCCGCGGGGATCGTGACCATTGCTGGCAATGTCATTTCGGTCTCATCCGTCGATGTCAACTGAACCGTCAGGTCCGAAGGCATGATGCCAAGCACCTTCACGTTCACTCCATCCACGGATCCCTCGCCTTCATAGAAGTTTGTCGCGGGCAGGGTGAAGTAGAGATGCTTCCTTTCGTCGTCAATGACCTCCACAACGTCTGCCGCCAGGGGGGAACCCGTGAGGTCAGCCGTCACATTGACCAACTCATTGCCGTCAATCAATTCATTGTCGGTGGCCGCCAAACCAAAGAAGGCGATGCTTTCACCCTTGGAAATACGAACGCTCCCTGGGACTCCAAGACGCTGTGGCTTCGACGACGACAATCGGACCCAGAGGTCATGGGTTGCGGCCTGAGCAATCTGCACCGCCCCTTGTCCGAGAACAGTCTCCGTCGATTCATCAAGAGTTGTTGGCAATACCAAGGTGACGGTCGTCGATTCGTTATCGTGAATCTTCAATGCCTGGTCGCCCTTTCCATACTCTGGCGCCGAAGCTGAAATAGTGGCACATCGTTCACCATTCAATTGGTCGTCATCAAGCACCATGATTTGAAATGTGCTCGACTGCTGGCCCGCTGGAATCTGCACCAGTGGTGGAAGATCGATCAGGCTTGGGCTATCGGTGCTGAGATAGACCACCAAATCAGATGCTATGATCTCGCTCAACCTGACTTCAGCCAAGAGTTGGTCCCCCTCAACTCCACCGACCGGGGCGTCAATCACCAAGGTTCCAAGACTTCCAACCTCGAATGGATTTGACTCTCCGGTAACGGTGACATACTCGGCGTGCTCAGCCCTGAGCACCATCGATTGGCCTTCGATGGGAACAGACAATTCACCCGCCCACTGACCATTGGAAAACTGTAACAGCGTCGGAGAGGTCTCCTCCACCTTTCCAATCTCGAATTGAAGATTGGGAAGCAAGTTCGTGACCGCGCCACTTGGAGTGCGCTCGAACCAGTGCAGGGGTGATCCGTGGGAGCCTCGTTTTCCGATCGCAAGTGCTCGAGGCGTTTCCTTCATCGTTGCCCGCACTCCTCCACTGCCAACTTCCACGTCATTGTCGAAACTGAGATCGACCATCAGGTTACTGATCCCATCGTAATCAAAGACCGAGTCGAGTTTGAGCTGGACCCACCCCAAGTATGTGCTTTGAAGAGTCCCTCTAAACACTGTGTGCCATCCGTCAGTCTCCCAAACATCGCTTCCGGGATCTGAATAGTCGGGCTTCGCCGTGTGTTTCAGCCGGACCGTAAATTCATTCAACGAACCCGGCCAAGTCCAAACTTGAAGATTCATGGTCCGAATTCTTCCAGCAGGCCCTACCTCAGCAGCTTCGTAGATCGCCTGAACACGATTTTCATGAAATGTTCCGTCAAGCGGAGTCGTGATCGTGGAGGTTCCCAATCCCGAAGTCGTTGTTGTTGGCGGTTCCCCGACTGTCACCTCTGCAATCCCGTTGAATCCGGTGGCCTGGTTGCCAAAAACGTCCTTCGCGGTGAGTGTTGTCACAAAGGGAACGTTCGCCGTCTGTGGTGGTGAGATGATCGACCATCCGAACGAAGCAACCGCATTTTGGATGTTTAGCTGGACCGGAACGTCGAATGTCAAAGCAGTTGGATCGTTTGAAGTGAAACGAATCAGACCACTTCTTGAACCCGCCAAGACACGATGCGCGTCGAGTCGAACGTCGATATCAACCTGATCACCCGCAGGGAGCAGTCCTTCGAAAATGGAGAGGTCAATCCATTCCGGCCCCAAAACTGAGTCTAAGAATGCCTCAAGAATCCCCCTCATCTGTTCGTCGTCCACATAGCGACCCGATTGGGTGGAAAACATCAGGTAGTACAACCGATTCGCTCCTCCCAATCCGCTCAGACGATGATAATCATCATCGGTGTCTGTGGCCACGTCGTGAATGAGCGCCGGTTGGTCTCGCACCACAAACATATGGTTTAAGCTGGGATTGGAAGCACCGAAGACGCGTTTTATGAACGCTTTAAAGGGAACCCCAAAGCGTCGAGTGGCGAGGATGGTGCTGTCAGTCGCTCCAGCCCCGTCTTGTCCAAGCCCACCTGCAATCTCAAAGTAGTCGATGCCGCCGAGATCACCGACAAAAACAAACAAGCCAGGGCGCTTGCGCGTGAAGTATTGACCTCCCGTCCCCAGTGCCGAGGAGGATGTAACAATTCCATCCTGATAACCCAGGGCCGCTGATGGGGAAAGACTTGTCCGAAGTAGATTTCCCGAGTCAAAGAGATCGTAACCCCCATCGGAGATCCAGCTACCGGATACCCCGTCAGCAAACTCGTAGAGGTAGGCGATCGAATTCGATACGGCGGCATAGTTGCTGTTAAACGAGGAGAGGACCGTAGCAAGCGGAGGGTCCACAAACGGTGTCCCATTCGGCAGAACCTCGGCACGCCATTCCAACTCCGACTGCCCGGGATTAGTCACCGTCAACGGCAACACCGTTGATTCACCCGATGGAAGCGACAACTGGATGCTGATCGGATTGACCGAGATTCGTGGGCCAAACTCGACATCAAACACATTCGATGTTTGGGAGACGCCACCAACAGCAGAGGTGAGGGTCACGTCCGAGGACGTTTCCAACACTGTGACATCTCCTGTCCATTCACCCGAAGAAAGGGAGCCCGTGATGGTGGGTGTCAAGGAAATGGAATTCCCACCGGATTCAGCGCTCAAGTTCGCCGGCGCCGAGATTGCGGGGTAACCGTCCACCGTCCATGCCTGGACGGTGAAACTGAAGGGTTGAAGGGCCACTTGAGGAGACGCAATCGATGAGAACTCAAAGTGGTGCAGATCTTCGTCTCTTATTTCGATCAACGAAACTGCATCAGAAACACCTTCTGCATGCGCAGTGACCGTGACCATGCGGGCACCGTCGGTGTCCAAGTTGTCAATCGGTGTCAGGCTGAAGTCGACCGAACCCGACCCTGCCGGAATAACCACGGATGCCGGAACCATCAACGACGCTGGATGCGAGCTCACCAAGGCCAGTTCCAAGTCGAAGGCCGTGACCAGATCATCAAAGCTGATCGATCCGGCAAACGACTCGTCCGACTCCAGTTTCAGTGGAGCCGCATTCATCACCAGAACTGCGGGGTCGTTGTCCGGCAATGCCACTGTTTGTGAGGCAGCCACATTCCCCGCAGTCGCCGTCAGCACGGTTTCCGAAGCCTCCAGAGTGAGGTTGTTTTCGGAGCGCTCCAGCAGAAAGGAGACTTCCGTGGATCCGGCGGGCAGAACCACACTCGACGGAATCACCAATCCTTGGGTATAGGAAGCCTCCAAATCCACCACCAGATCAAACAGACCAGCGACTGGTATCGAGAGGATTCCGGAGACCGCTCCTCCCTCGGCAAGTGAAGCTGGAAGGAGAAGAACCAAGTCTTCCGGCCCCTCATTGTCCAGAATCATCACTGATCCCTGGGCGGGTTGACTTCCAGGCATCGAAACCTCGACCTCCAAGACCTGGGACCCCGTCAGGAAGGCGTCGTCAGAGACGGCGATGTCAAACGAAGCCGAAAGTTGTCCCGCAGGAATGGTAAAGGAATCGGGGATCGACACAAATCCTGCCCGATTGGACCGCAACGTGACGACAACATCTGTCGGTGAAGATGCGCTTAGGTTGACTTGGGCTGCAGCCGATGTGCCTTCAAGAAGGGTCTCCGGCAGGTTCAACCCCAACATGGGCGGCGGCAGCGCCGAGACTTGAACCAAGTCGAAAGCGAAGCCGTCGTTCGACGACCAAGGCGAGTTGTCGAAGTGATTGAATCGGACCTGAAACGCGGAGTTGTAGTCGATCCCCGCTGCGACAATGGCCGAATCCAAGTCCACCGAGAAAGGGCGATAGTCGTTGAAGACATCGGGACTTCGCAAGGGTCGTACTTCATACCAAGTGACACCATCAGCGCTTATCGCCACGCCGTCGAAGTCTGCCCCCCCGGTGAACGGTGAACTCGGGGGGGCATCATTCTCGTCTGAATTCTCCTTCATCCAAAAGCGCAGGCGCGCGTCCTGCATTCCACGGAGATCGAGAGCCAACGTCGCCTCATTCCTTGAATTCCCGGTGACGATAGCGTCCATAACCATGTGGCGGGCACCCAGCGGCCCGTTTTGCTCGGTCACTTGGGTGCGGTAGTTGCCGGTTCCGGTGATGGTCCATGCCGGGTGAAACACGCCGCTGTCGAAGTTGTCCTCAAAAACCACCCGTCGGTGGCGTGAATCGGGAAATGCATTGGCGCTGATGCGAATGTCGTCGAAGGCCAAGCCATCCGAATTCACGGAGTAAGAGCCGAAATGATTGAATCGAATCCCAAAAGTCGATGAGAGACTCATCCCAACCATCTCCGCCAGATCGCTCAGGTTCAGCCGATACTCCGCCCAACTGTTGGACACATACCCCGTCCGAAGCGGCTGCACCTCGTGCCATACACTGCCGTCCTCGCTGATCGCGATGCCGTCGAAGTCAGCTCCACCCACAAAAGGCATGTCAACGGATGCGTGGTCTTCGTCGTTGATCTCCTTCGCCCAAAACAGCAGTTCCACGTCGCGACGCCCATCAAGATTCAGGCTGAGCGTGGCCTCGTTTCGCGCCGCACCGGATGTCGAGTCCATCACCAAGTGAAAGGAGCCAGTGTGGGGAAATGTTGTCGTCCGAAGGGTTGTTCGATGGTTTCCCGTGCCAGATATCGTCCACTCCGGCCCAAACTCGCCGGATTCAAAGTCATCCTCGAAGAGCACTTCCTGCGGCGGATAGGCCAACGTGGCCGGCTGGGAGATGCCAAACGTCGAAGTCGTTCCCACGAGCCCCCCCGCGCTCGCTTCAAGCCTCACGCCAGTCAATGCGGACGGCAACGAGATCTCCCACTCAGCGACTCCCCCCACCAGCGTTCCGGTCCATTCCGCCACCACTTGTCCGCCCGGCTCCGCAACAAGTGAGATCGTGACCGGGCCGTTCATCCCGTTCACCCGCCATCCGTTCTCATCGACCGCGTGGACGCGAACCGGTGCCAATGATCCCGCGTGCAGGTCGGTTGCCGGCAGGGACACGGCCAAGGAAGTCGCGGGACCGTTGGTCAGCACGTCAAATCCGCTAGTTTGTCCAAACGCGCCACCCGGCGTCGAAACCGAGAGCACCACGTGCGTCGCCGCCTCCAAAAAGCGAACCTCGCCGGACCACACGCCATTCTGGAACTGAAGCTCACCTGCGGGCGACACAGGAATAACCATGCCCTGCGCTGTCGCCTGCATCGAAGCCGATCCATTGAACAGCGTTTGAACCTGTCCCGAACTGGTTCTGGCAGTCAGTGTCACCAGAACCGGAGCATTTCGAGTGGCCGGATCCGGGATTCCGGAGATCTCAAAATAGGCGGCGTCATTGTCCAAGACATCCATCGAATCAGCGTCACTCGTGTATCCAGCGGCGGATGCTGAAATTTGCGCCGTTTGTGTTCCATCCTCGGCACCATCATCAAAAGCGGCAATCTGGAACGTCGCCGAGTACTGGAGGGGCGGAACCAACACGGACGCTGGCATCACCACCTGACCAGGCGGACTCGATGCCAACTGAACCTCCAATGCGCGCGAGCTTGGCTGGGACAGGAGAACCGTGCCGAGCTCCGTTCCTCCTCCCTCGGTCACTGAGTCCGGCAACGAAAGCGTGATTCGTCCCACATCGTTGTCGAGCACTTCGACCGTTCCCGAAGCGGAGACTCCTGTGGTGACCTGCGTGGCCGTGACATTGGCAAGGAAGGTCCCGTCAACGAGGGTGTCATTGACCGCAAAGGCGCTGAAGGTGGCGGAGGATTCCCCCGCACGGTATGTCAGCAGGGTTGTGCCGGAAATCTGGGACGTGTCGCTGTATGAGAGGGCAATCTCCACGTCGTTGGCCGGGGGTGGAGTCAGGGTCAAAACGCCGCTCCCAACCTGTCCACCTTCCGTCACCTGCGCGGGAACACTCATTTGCATGACCGTTGTTTCGTCGTCTTCAATCCCCAGCCACTGCCAGGATTGGCGCAAGGGGCCCGATCCAAATCCGTCAACGAGCACCAAAACGTCTTTGAACCCATCGGCAAACTCATCATCCAACGCGATGAACTCGGTTTGAACGGACGTTTGCCCGGCCGGCAGGAACACGGAGACGGGCACCTGCAACTTTGCCGATGCATCACAGCGGATCTGGGCCGTCCGATCGAAGGATGCGGAACTAGCCGCTGTGATGATCACTTGGAAGGGGCCGTTTCCCTCAATGGGCGATCCGCCCACCACCTCCAAGCGGGATCTGCCAGAATGGTTGGCGTAGAGGTAAACGTTGTCGATCGCGATTCCGTCCCCGCCAGCGACCGAGGAGTTGTCATAGTGATTGAAACGAATTTGGAAATCGGAGCTGTAAGCCCAACCGTATCGTTGCATCACGGGGTCCAGTGGGAGCCAAAATTCCGAGTAGCTCGAAGTCAGGTCGCGTAATCCGCGGACCTCCGCCCACTGGACGCCATCCGGGCTGACCGCGACTCCGTCAAAATCAGCACCGTCCGTGAACACGGGGCTTGGCGGAACGTGCGGCTCATCGGCAAACTCCTTGGCGGAGAATCGCAAAACGAAATTGCTTCGTCCGGCCGCAGTCGAAAAGACTCGGGTCACCTCGTTTCTCGCAAACGAACCGTTGCTGGAATCCATCGTGAGATGGTAGCTTCCAATCGGCTCATAGTTCGAAGTCACCTGGCTTCGATAAGAGCCCATGCCAGACAGTAGCCACCCGGAGGCAAGTGTGGAAGTTGAGAATGTCTCCGAAAGGAACATGGAGCCACCTGATTGGGCGCTGGGGGATTGGGAAGAAACCGGTCCGCTAAAACTGGTAATCCCCGACTGCCCTTTCGCCAGAAAATAGGCCGTCGAAAACGAAGGATTGTGAACCACGCCATTCCAAACTCCGTCGACGAACCCTGCCGGAGAAGCGGGCAGTTCACCCACCGACTCGGCATTGAATACAGACACAGTCGGAAGAGCCGTCGATGCCTGTGCCGCCGGTCCAGACGAGCCACTCCACAACAGGGGGTCTCCGTCTCCCGCTCCCCCGGTGGCAAACAGCACTTGGGTGGCGGAGGTCGGAGTCGCGCGGAGGTCACCCGCCGTGGACGAGCTCGAGTTGGAGAATGACACATCCACCAGGAGGCTTTGCGTGCCGTCCACATAAAACGGCTCGGAGAAATCAAATGTCGTCTGCGTGACTGGCAATGCGTCGGACTGAAACACCGTCGTCCAACCAGAAGCATCAAAGCCTTCGGATCCAAATTGGGTTCGCGAAGTTTGCTTCACCCGAATTCGAAAGTTCTCCATCGGCTGGCCGGGATCCGGCGACACTGGATGGAACTCCAGTTTCGTCAGCCATTGCGCCACCGAACCCAACTGGCTGGCCGTATAGAGAAGCTGAACCCGCGATTTCTGAAACGCTGTGTTGCGAACCAAGGGCGATCCGGGAGCCGTTGTGCTTCCGATCACTCGGTCGAGGCCGGACACCCAAGCTTCGAGAACAACCGGTTCAGCGAATCCGGCGGCCACCTGGTCCTCGTCGTCCAAGGCTGTCAAGCTCACCGGCAACGCCTGGTCGGTGAATGAGCTGGAGGGCAATTCCGACCACTCAAAGCGATCTACCAAGGGAGCCGCCACATCGAACGCATTGCTTGCAGCCGCAGTCGCGACACCATCTCCAGCGGAGAGAACCACCCCCGTGTCCGCAGCCATCAGCGTCACCGAGTACCGGGCCACACCTTGGGCGAACCCGGTCACTAGTTCGGCCGAGAACGGCAACGGTCCCCCCGTTCCGTTGGCACCCCAAACGACAGATCCCGTGTAAGTCGGCACCACATCTCCCTCAAGATCACGAGCGAAGAGGCTGATTTCGAACGGCCGGTTCCGCAACTGTTGTGAATTCACCGCCGAAAGCCCAAAATGATGAATTTCATTGTCCTTGACGGAAACATCCAAGAAGCCCTGCCCGTAGCCTGCCGACTGCGCTTCGACCCTGACCGCTTGAGATCCATCCACAACGGAGTCGTCAACGACAGTCATCTCAAAGGTGGCAGACTGCGTCCCGGCAGGGACAACAACAGACGCCGGCACATCGACTTCGGAAACATCGCTGCTGTTCAACAGGATCTCCAGTGGTGAGGACAACAACGTATTCACGCTTACATGCATCATGGTTGCGCCATCAGCCTCGCGGACTTGGAGGGGGCCGGACAAAACGATCGCAGGGGCTTCATCATCTGTCACAATGACGCTTCCCGTGCCGGGCTCCCAACCCTGCACCATTGCCGTGATGCCAACAGACTGACTTCCCTCAGCCAAGGAATTGTCTATCGCGTTCAGAGGGAATACCACAGGGCCGGTTGAACCTTGGGGAAGCACGACCGAGTACGGGACTGAGAATCGGCCCGGCTCGTCCGACACAAGGCGAACCTCGACCGCTCGCACCGGTGCAGCACTGGATGTCACGCTGCCAGTAACGTTTGACATGCCCTCAGTCACTGATGCGGGAAGACTTAGCGTCAACGTGGCCACTTCGTTGTCATGCACGCTCAAACGGCGTCGTGCAGCGAGCACGGATGGAGCCGTCGCCACAATCTCGGTCACCTGGGTTCCATCCAAATCCGGATCATTCACTAAACTGATGTCAAACGATGTCGCAAGCTGTCCTGCCGGCAGCACCACCGAGGCCGGCACGGTGGCCGCCGTCGGGTCAATGGATGACAAGTGAATCACCACGGGGTCCGGGCTTGCTACGTCCACTGAAACCTGCGCCGCAAGGATCGAATCCCCCTCGGAAGCGTTGTCAGCAAAAGTCAGGTTCAATTGCGCCGTTGGCTCGGCGAGAATCTCCACATCATCGATGTTCCATCCCGAATGGGCAGGGTAGGAAGCACTGAGAGTTCGGTAACCCCAACGCACATACACGGTTGGTTCATCATCCACAACGGACGACAAGTCGTAATCCGCGGGCACCCAGGAATTGTCCGTGATCGGACTGCCAGGATTGGAAAAAACCTCCCTCCAATCCGTCCCATTCGTTGAGACTTCCACGGTCGCCCTAGCGAACGAATAGGCGTTCGTGTTCAACCATCGTTTGAAGCGAAGTCGAGTGGCACGTTTGCCAGTGAGATCCAACGGACCCAGCGTCAAATAATAGGGTCCCCCTGTGTTGGTGCCGACATCGCCCGACAAGTTCACTCCGAACACAGACGATCCCGTGGCGCCCGACACGGGATCTGGATTTCCCGCGGCTCCACCGCCGCCTGTCGGCGTTCCGTATGCCCACTGTCCCGTTCGACTCCATCCCGGATCGGTGTCGAGATCGAAACTGGCAACTGCGGGCGGATTCACTTGAAGCCGAAACCCCACCGTTTGGTCGAATCCCGTGGTCTCATTCAGGATGGTCACACTGGCGTTGTGAAACCCCGCCAATTCCAATGCCGCCTGTGGAGTTAGAGTCACTTCAACACTGGCACCGGGAGCAAGCGTTCCAACGACTGGACTCGCCACCAGCCATGTGGCATCCGTATTGATGCTCCAATCCACGGCACCGACTCCAGAATTGGTGAGCGTCAAAACTTTGGATTGGCTCGTGAAGTCCCCCCCTTTTTTCCCCGACACCGTCCAGCCACTGCGGTCGCTCAATTGAATCGGGTCCGGCACATCAAAGCTCTCGAGCACGCCGATACTGGACGAACTGGAGGGAGCCTGGGCACTCGATCCCAGACCGCGTTTTGCAAATGCGCTCCACACTTCGCCCAAATCTTCAGGATGATTCACCATCGCCGCCTGAACGATTCCGTCCCGGGATTGCACGAAATTAGGGTTGGCCGGCCCAAGTTTCATGCCCTCCGTCACCAAGAACAGGGCCCGGTCATTGCCAGTCGTCGCTCCGTGCTTCAGCACCAGATTGGCCCGCAATTCATTCAGCATCGTGCACCAGACCGTTCCCTGATAGTGCACCTGAGTGGCGTCTTGGCTCACACCAAACGTGGGGTTTCGCGAAACATCGATGTGGAGGTCCATCTGGGTTGGATCGATGTCCTTGAACGTCAGCGGATTCTTCCGCATGTCCGTGCTGTAGCTGTAGCGCCGCAGCCCGTAGTAGTAGTTCTCAGAAAACCATCCGGACCGCAAATGCGCGAGGTAAGCTGCTGCGGGCCGGTTCCCATGGGGATCGGGATCCTCATTCGCCAAAAGGGCAAGACCGAAGTAGTCCGACCACCCTTCCCCCATTCCGCGTGAAGTGGGTTGGCTGATGGTTATCGAAGGACCACCGACCAAGCGATTACTCACACCGTGCCCATACTCATGGAAGAGCACCGTGGTGTCGAACGAACTATCCCGATCGGGGTTGGGATACGTCCAAACAAACATCTGCATCCGTCCGCGCGAACCATCCACCGGCGTTGAGAAGTTGGCGTTGTTGGTGCCACTCCCATCTTGCGTTTCGGCGTTCACCGGATCGCCCCCCAGTCCACCGCGGCCAAAGTTGTCCGATTGGAAATTGCCCGCAGCTTCGGTGAACCCGAACTGATACATGCGGTCGTGCATGTAGTTCGACCAATAGAAAATCTGCGTGACCGACGCATCTTTGTAGGCCGAAGGTGCTAGGGTCGGGTCCATGGGAAAATCGAAGACACGCGAGGGAGAGCCCGCCGTCCTTGGCAAATCCGCCGTGTTGTCCGCATCGGTGTCCGTGTAGGCGTCGATGTTGTTGCCGCTCGTCACGTTGTCACCATCGTTGATCCAGCCATTGGGCGACGCGGTCATGTCCAAACCGGGCGTCGTCACCAACACACGCGACGAAGCCGCAGGTTGCAGGCTCGAAGGAGTCTCGTGGCCCGGCGAGAACGGTGTGGGACTCTCCGCCGTGAAGACCCGGTAGGTGGCATCGCTGATGTACGCCGTCAATGCCTGCCTCACAAGCACCTCCCGGCTCTCTGCATCCACCAGCACCCGGTACATCTCTCCCCGACTCCGGCTCGTCAGCGTCACGTCCCACGCCAACCGCATCTCGCTCGCGTTCATCGGCACCCAAGTCAGCTTCGCATCCGCATCGGTGAGCAGTGCTGCGCGAAACCGCTGCCGCCGGTCGGCATCCAAACCCGCAGGTCCTTCCGCACGCACGGTTTCCACGCTCACCGACTCCCCCACGTCTCTTCCGGCTAGCGCCACCGCCTCCACCACCGGAATCATCGACTCAGCACTGACCTCCAAGCTTCCCGTCGGTCGGGACACAAACTGACTGCCGATGTTGATCAGTTCCCCGCGCTCCGTCACGTTCGCCTGCAGCACCGCTTCGAACACATCGATGCCCTCGTGCTGTTGATGCCAGACCATCTTCCGGCTGGCGCGACTGCCCGTTGTGTAGTCTGTCACTTTTCGCGCCGACTCCAAGGCTTCGGGTCCGTGGCCAAACACCGACCGATTCGCGGCGATGAAATTCTTCGCCACCGCCTCCCCATCCCGATCCTCGGCCCCCGTCAGCAGGCGCAGATTCGACCCAATCCACTTTGGCGATCCAGTCACGGGATCAAAGTCGACCGCCAAACCCGCGATCTCACCCTTCAGCACCTCCGCCGCATGGGCGCGATCAACAGCCACTTCCTCCAAACCTTCCGCACGTACATCGACCTCCGGCAACGGACCCTTGCCGGATTCCCTCTCAAGCCCGGCGGCCACGACCGGCTTCGGGTGCGATTTCGAAGGGGTTGAACCCGCATCCATTGTGCCCGCCTCTCCGACTCCATTCCTTTCCCCTTGAAGTAAAACCAAAAGCAGCACCCCACCCAATGCCAAACCCAACAAACCAAGCTGAATGACCGCCTTCTTCATAGTTTCGTTCCTCGATATCCCAAGAATCTCACCTCAAACACGACTGAAGCCCAGCCATTGCTGTGACAACTTTTTCACAGTGTGATCAGATAAAACTGGGTCCTTTTGAAAACCTTCAATCCACCTCCACCCGGAGTCGGACAAACTTGGCATCCGCATCGCCAATCGCGGGTGTGATCCGCACAGTGCAGGTCTCCGTCACGCCATCGGCATTCGGCGTCACATCCACCTCCTCAACGCTCGCACCCGTATCGTCCCAACCATCGGCCGCCAGCGTACTGCTCGTCTCCACGATGTAGCGGAATCCGGCCCGGTGGATCCTCCGACGATACTGAAGCGTCAGGTAGGTCTTGTCGTCACCATCGTCGTGTTGCATCACCGCCGCAGGCAAGCCATCCCGGCCCACGCCTGGCGCATCCAGATGCAGCGCATGGTTCAGCAAGTCCGGCACACCGTCCGCATTCGTCTGCCCCGTCGCATCCTCAATGCGGAAGATGTGATAACTCACCGACGCCGTGTTCGGCGGCACCGCGTTGTCCGCCGCCTCGATCGTCACCGTGTTCGATCCTGGGGCCAGTCCCGAGACCAGCTTCGTCCAGTTCGCGAAGCCATCGGACGTCGAAGCCGCCCCACCATCCACTGTCACCGAAGCCACACCGCTCGTCGCATCCACCGCCGTGCCTCCAATCTCCGTGTCCGCCTGCGCGGTGTATTTCTCATCCGCAGGATTCATCGCGATCACCGGCGGTGAAGCATCCTGCGTGGAGGAGACGACGTTGGACCAAGGACCGGGGACGAGGCCTGTGGGAATGGTTTGATAGTCCACTCTCCACGAGCGCAAGACGGGGGGCGCTGCGGCAGGGTCGATCAGACTAAAGTTAGCCCGCAACTGGATGGCCTCTTCGACACCGATCGATGCAAGCGACACACCGCTGCTGACATCAAGCAACAGTGGCTGGCCATTGCCATTCAGTACATCGACGGACAACGCTCCCGTTGCACTGCCATTGGCGGAGTCAATCTCGAGAGTGCCCCATTCACTCACATACGGCGGGTGTATCAGGGGTGAAGTGACCGTGCCACTCGAAACGTAAGTTCGCGCACGCTTGACGACCCTGACATCATCAATGAACACCTTGTTTGCTGCGGTTGGAGGGCTGAAATACGAGTAGATGCCCGCGCGTCCTTCGGCGTAGGAATAGTCCACAACTTCAAGCGTATCGGTTCCATTCGGGAAAATCACCGGGACCTCTATCACATTGTTGCCGTCCGCGAAGACCGTCCACGCCTTCATCCCGATAGTCGGACCGTCGGCCATGAGTTTCAGGCGAATGTTCTGCCCTCCGCTGCTTCCTGGAATAGTGAATGGGGAAGCCAAAGCGAAGGACGCGTTCCGGGTCAGTCGCATCAAGGAGAGTTGGTTGCCTCCGCTACTGGCCGAGACTCGGGCCAAGTAACCGTTGTAAATTGTGTCAGAGCTCCGAATCATTAGTCCGCCGTAACAAGTCACCGTGTCGTTCTCGAAGCCAAAGTAGGCCTCCACCTCTCCATCGCTAAATCGCGTCTGATCGGTGTCGGGCATCCGCGCATACTTCGCGGTTGTAACACCGGGTGACAAAACCCCCTCGTAATCCCCGCCCTGGTTCACTGGCAAACTCGGAGTCCAGTCGGGACCCGTGGCAAGAGCATCGACCGTAAAATAGGGCTCGTAGCTGCTTGAAACATCGGAGAAGATCGTGCTGCTCCAATCTGAGGAAGATCCATCAAAGTCTTCTTGAAAAATCACATCCTCGGTCGACGCGATGGAAAGCGTCACGTCACCCACCAGCGAGTCCGGCGAGGTATTGTCGAACGAATTAGCGGTAAAGTCGTCGTCGTCTCTCTGTACCCAAATTTGTGGTTTCTGCGGAGCCGTCGTGTCGGACAAGCCACGCGCCTTGTAGTGGTAGATTTGACCGTCGCTCAAATCAGTTGCCGTTCCTGAGGGCGACGGTCCCGAAAGTACTTGAATGACGTTCGCAAAGTCCAAAGCAGGACTGACCGCGATTTCGTGACTGGTGGCTCCCGAACCCTGAGATCCCGTGATCAGATTCGCAAGACCACCCGTAAACGCAGGCTCAGGGCTCAACACCGGAGCCGTCAAGTTGGTCACTGCCACGGGTGGGGAGAGACCGATCATCCCTGAAGACGACGCTTCCACAACCGTGGCGGGATGCTGCAGGGAGAACGTGAGGGATCCATTCCAAACCCCGTTGGCGAAGACCCCAGTCTCGGTCGGGCTAATCACTGCCATGTCATCGCAAAGCAAACGAAGGACCGGCAATCCCGAAATCAACGACCCCCCCGGAGTTGAGCCCGACCACGTGGCCGGATTTCCAAAGTCGGTGTTCGTTCGATAGAACATCCTTCGATAGTCGTCAGTCGCCGTGACCCCGACACTCCCAGTTGAAGATGAGGCGGACGTTTGATAGAAGCTAAGGTCCAACATCAGATGGTCCGTTCCATTGTACTCGAAGGGAGCGTCCAGGGTGAAGTCGTACCACCCCGATCCCGTGGGGTCGAACTGTCCCGAATAGACCGTCGTGAATCCTGAGGAGTCTTCCCATGTTCTCGGTTGGCCAGATTCGTAGTCGGGCTGGGTCGTGTGTTTGATCCTGAGGTTGAAATCTTCGAGAAAGATGGTCGGCGATCCCGAAAACCAGAACCCCAACCGCTTGATCGTTCGGGCGCCGCCGATCTCTTCGGGCTTGTAGATAGCCTGCATTCTGTTCGAGAGAGATGTGGTCGAAAAGCCAAAGGAACTGGTGTAATGACGAACACCCGTCTCGACCAGTTCCTCCACCGGCTGACGAGCCACAAGCGTCGCCGTTTCATTGAAGGACCGCACGGTGTAGCCCTCGGCATCCTTGGCCACCAGACCTACGGGAACCGGCACTCCAACCGTCGCGCCGCCACCGATCTGCCACTCAAAGTGATTCAGCGGACCGTGAAGACGAACTTCAAAGGCGTTGCTGGAGCCCGTGCTGCCTTGAGCATCTGTCGCCGTCAGAACGACCTCCGCGGCCGCTTCCAATCCCGTCACATCTCCAGACCACACACCACCAGTAAAGGCTCCACTCACCGTCGGGCTCAACCCCACTGGAGCTCCTGAAGCCGCCGCCGAAAGAGCAACCATGCCGTTAAACCGATCCGCGATCGAACCGCTCAAAAGCTTGGCCGTGATGTCCACTTGAAAGGCTTCACCCACCCGTTGCACAAGCCCAATGGGCGCGATCTCGAAGCTGCCGGGATCGTCGTCTTCCACTGTGATTTCCGCTGTCGCGGACGTGAGCCCCGATGCGGACGCCGTCAACGTGATCGTCTTCATGTTCTCGGGGATCGAGTCGTTGACGATCTGGACTGCGAAGTTCGCACTCATTTGCCCAGCCGGAATCAGAACGCTGGGCGGCACAACGACATCTGGAGAATCCGACGAAAGTGAAACCATCAGGTCGGCAGTTGGCGCCTGCAAGAGCTCGATCACGGCCTGAAGCGGTGCGTCCCCCTCCACCGCCACGGAAGCCACTTGGATCTGAAGGTCTGGAGGCGGCAGCAGATCAAAGGTGTTCGTGGTCGCGGTCAATCCGCCTGCCGTGGCAGTCAGGGTGATTCCCGCAGCCTCACCCGCAAGCGTCAAGTCACCCGCCCACTGACCGTCCACCATCGGTAGGGGATTGGGCACAATCGGTATGGATTGGGAACCTTCGAACTGTAACTCAGGGAGCCAATAATGATACCCGCCCTGCGGACCATTGGCTGGCCAACTTAGAGGTCCACCGGTGTCCGTTTGAGAATCAGACAACCAAGACGGACGTTCCAAGGACATACGAAGCGCAGCGCGCACCTTGGGCCCATATTCTGGGTTGATTTCAGGGTCGATGTCGTAGCTCCACTCAACCATCAGGTTGGAGGTTCCGTCATAGTCAAAAGGAGCATTGAAATGAATGCTTTGTGCTCCGGAAGACGAAAACACGGTGTCTGCATTGTAAAGCGTTGTCCAACCCGAGTTGTCGAAGCCTCCGTTTGCTCCATCGAAGTTTGCTTTCGACGTCAGCTTCATCCGCAATGTGAAATTCTCGTAGATTCGGGATGAACCCGAATCTGTTTTGAAAACCACCGAACGAATTTTCATTGGTCCGTCAAGAAGGTGAGCCTGATAGATCGACTGATACCGAAGTTCTGAGGAATTGATAAAGAGAGGCGCAATATCATAAGCCGGTTCCCATTCTGGGTCCTGAGGCACAACCACCGCCGTGGGCACTTCGATTTGAATCGGTCCCGTCAACCCATTCACCGGATTCCCGTGCACATCCCGAACGGTCAACGAGGCGCTGAACGGAACTCCCGAATAAACCGTCACCGGAACCGGACTCCACTCGATCGTGGCGGGCGCTCCCGCTCCAACGGCAAACGTGTTGCTTGTTCCCGAGCCTCCTGTGACTGGGTCTGTAATGACCACCACCACGCCGTCCGTAAAATCAGCGACGTTCATCGAGACAGGCGCGACACCATTGGAGAAACTCGACCCTTGAATGCCCGTTGGGCTGGCCGTCAAGCTGGTCATTCCCTCCTTCACCTCGATCGTGGGTGAACCAGCATAGAAAGGCAGTAACTCACCGTCCAAAGTTTGTGCCGCAACGGTGAACGGAAAGGCCACATTGCGAATCTGCGAGGCACCAATCGAGGAAATCGAGAACAAGCCCAAGTCATCATCCTTCAAGCGGACGGTGGAGTTCGCCGTCAGCGCCGAAGCCGTGGACGCCCCGATCACAATGTCCTCGGCAAGGTCCGGGTTCACGTTCTGAGCCACGTTCAGCGTGAACGAAGCCGACAACGCGCCTGTAGGAATCACAACAGGGGCTCCAGGCACTCCGACCCGGCTTGGGTTCGAGGAACTGAGGGTAATCACCTGTGCAAGCTGTCCCGGACGAGAGATCCGAACCGTTCCATCGATCGAACCGGCGTCCTCGGTCACCTCGGACGCCACATCGATGGACAGACTGACCGGATTCCACACGTCAAACGTGTTGGAGACACCTGTGACAACTCCGCTGGTGGCCCGCAGTTTCACACCCGGAGCTTCGTCGTGAACGGTGACCATTCCGCTCCAAACCCCATCCACAAACGCCGGAGTCGTTGCAGGAGACACCGTCGCGTCCGTGCTGAAGCCGAGCCGAATATCGGACGAAATTGGCGACGTGAAAATACCCGGAGTGGTGCCCGACCAGTCCACAGGATCGCCAAATGACGAACTGTTCGTATAGTAGTAAATCGTTGGACGCGCCGAAAAGTCACGGTAGGTGGCCGCAACGTAGGTTTGGCTGGAAGGGCCTGACCTTGCCCGATAGCTGTAGTCGACCATCAGGTTGCTGACTCCGTCGTAGAAAAACGGGGTCGCAAACGGGAAGACAATCTCCCCGGTCGTTGAGATCGTCACATCTCCCTGAAACACCGTCACAAAGTCGGTGCTCTCCCAGACATTCCCCGACGAGGCAAACGCGCTGATGCCGGTATGTTTCATGCGGATGGTAAAATCCGTCAGGATCTCGATGCCAGGCAGGCTAGTCACCGTCATGGCGAGCGACGTGATGCGACCCGACTGACCGATTTCGGAAGCAAGTTGGATCTGCTGGCTGCGGCACTTCGCGAAGGTTGTGTTGAACGGAGCGAACAAGGTGGAGTCACCGATCCCGATGGACACCGAGTCCGCCGCAGCCTCGACCGAAAGATCCGCAGTTCCGTCGAAGTCAGTCACCGCGTTACCAGCACTATCAAACGTGGAAAGCGTCACCGGGAAAGCCACTCCAGGCTGCTGGGGTGAAGGGATGCCCCCCCAACGAAATTCGGACGCCGGACCCACCGTTACAGCAAAGGCGTTGCTGGTTCCCGACGCGCCGGACCCGGGATCCTGCACAGCGAGCACGACCCCGGTGGAGAACGTGTCGATGGTGACTTGGATGACGGCGGTACCATTCGCAAAACCACTCACACTTGTCGGTTGGACCGCAATCGACCCAACATCGGACGACGCCGAAAGATTTGGCGACCCGGTGTAGCCCACCACTGGCTCTCCACCAATGTTGGCTGCCGTCACAGACAACGGAAAGTTAGCCCCTCGAATCACCGCCGTCGGCACTGCCGAGAGAATGAAGTGATGAACATCATCGTCCAGCACGGTCATCTGCACGGTGCCGCTGGCGAACCCATCGGCGGATGCCGTCAGCGTCACCACTTGGGTTCCGTCAAAGTCCGCATCGTCCAACACCATCAGGTCAAAGGTCCCCTGAGATCCACCGGCCAGGATCTGAACGGTTGTTCCTGCGATCTCCGTAGCATCATCCGACCCGATCGTGAAGGCCACCTCCTGCTCCACGGGTGCGGCCAACTGCACGGTTCCGGCACCCGACAAGACTCCGGCACTCTCCACAACCGTTGTGGGATCGACACTGAAGGAAATCACGTTCGATTCGTCGTCTTGGATCGTTATAACCGCATTGCCCGGCGTCGATCCCGCGAGTGTGGCCGCCACCGTCACGTCTTGGTCCCCATCAATGACGGCATCGTCAATGGCATCAACGGAGAACGTCACCGAAGACATCCCAGCCGCGACCGTGACTGAGGCGGGAACCACCAGTTCGCCGACGTCCGACGATTCAAGTGCAATGGTGAGATCATTCATTGGTGCGGGACTCAGCGTCACAGAGCCCGCGTCGACCTGGGTTCCAGCTCCCTCGGACGCGCTCGCCGGGAGCGACACACTGACAACGGCCATCTCGTTATCGATGATCGTCACATCCGATGAGGCGCCGCCATAGCCAGACGCGGTAGCGGTCAAACTGAATGTCTCCGCTCCCTCAAGGTCGGTGTCGTCGATGACGTTGAAGGTCACCGGGATCGACGTATTTCCGGCGGGAATCGTGACCGTAGGACTCGAAGCCTGGATATCCGCAGATGAAGTGCTCCCCAATGTGACAATGACATCCACACCACGAGCCAATGGGATTTCCGCCGTTCCAGCCAGAGTGCCTACCGATTCATCCACAGTCAACGAATTGAGCGCAAGTGTAAGGTCACCAAGCTCCACCACATCAAACGAATTGGAGCGACCCTCAACCCCCGCGCCAGACGCCATCAACTCAATTCCAGTGGCAACATCTGGGACCGCGATTTGACCCGACCAGACACCGGCCGTGAAGGGTCCGGCACTTGATGGCGTCACCAGGAGTCCCGTGTCTGAGACCAGCCGGATATTGGGGCGGTACGTGGACGAGTAGACCGTCGGAGAAGAAGAGCCATCCCATCCCAACGGATCGCCATTCAGGCTGTTCGACCGCCCGTAGATCATCCGATATGAAGAACCGTATGTCGACGACACACTGCCAGAAGACCCGGTAGTCGAGTTGTCGAAACTCACGTCGACCATCAGGTTGCTCGTACCGTCGTAGTCGAAGGGTGTCGAGAAAGCAAAAGTGTTCCACCCCGTTTCAGTGATTTCCACATCGCCCTGGTGGCACACGGTCCAACCGTCCGACTCCAACACTGCATTTCCCGTGCCGGAAAAATCCAGTTTGGTCGTGTGCTTCAAGCGCACAGTGAACCGGGTGAGGCTAGGCGTCGGGAGAGATCGAAGATCAAATGCCAACGACTTCAGGCGTTTCGCAGCCCCCAGTTCAGTCGCCGTCAGGATGATCTGGGTACGCACGTCGTGATAGGACATGTAGAACGGGTAACTGTTGGTCAAAGTGGAGGTTCCTATGACCGTCTCGGCAGGCACAAACAAGTCGGCGCTGCCTGTGAAATCTGTCATCGTGTTTCCGCCGAGGTCTTGCGCTGTGATGACTGCAGAAAAGGGAGAATCCACGAACTGGGGAGATTCGATGGCCGACCAGCCGAAATGGTGAAGGCTGCCCAGTTCGACAGCAAATGCGTTCGATGAGCCTGTCGCAGCAACGGATGAATCAGCAACCGTCAGAACCGCAGCAGAGGCGAAGTCATTCACCGTCACAGCCACGTCGGCGTAGCCATTTGCAAACCCCGAAACCAACGATGGTGAAACGGCCAATGGTGCCCCGCCGTCATCAGCGGTCAGGCTTGGAGAACCCTGGTACTCACTCACAGTGACGTTGTCCACGGTCTTGGCGGTCACGCGGGTTGTAAAAGGAGCGCCACGCACTTGGGGGGTGACAATGGCTCCAAGTTCAAAGTGGTCCACTTCATCGTCAATCACAGTGATCGTTCGCGTTCCCGTCGTAAACGTTGGGGCACTTGCTGTCAGTGTAACGGACTGCGAACCGTCCTTCTCGCCATCATCGACCACCGTGATGACAAAATTCTGGCTGCTGGAACCACCGGGAATGGTGACCTGGGCAGGGACGGTCAGTTCGCTCGTGTCACTTGAGCTAAGATCAATCACAAAATCTTCCTCGGTCGTGTAGGAAAGGAACACCGATCCTGACAGGCTTTCCGCACCTTCACGGACAGAGCTCGACGAGGACCAATACACGTTGCGTGGCTCATTGTCAGCCACCACCACGGTGCTCTCGCCAGGCGTTGAGCCTGCGAGCGTCGCAGTCACCGTCACGGTCTTGTCTCCGTCAATGAATGTGTCATTGACCGGCTGCAGGGCGAAGGTCGCAGATTGCTGACCCGCCGGAACCACGACCGTGGGCGGCACGATCAACTCCGTCGTATCTGAAGATGAAAGCTGCAGAATGACGTCGTCACTCGTGACGGTGCCGAGGCCAACCGCGCCTCCGGTTGGCAGCACAGCGCTCCCTTCACTCACTGTCGCTGGAAGGGTGACTGTGACGGTGGTTGCTTCGTTGTCGGCCACTTGTATCTCAGCGGTGTCGGAATCGTAGGAGGGAGCAGAACCGGTCAGGCTCGCCTTCTGGGCTCCGTCCAAAACAGCATCATCCATCAAGGTGATCGGGAAACCGGCCGCGGAGTTTCCACTGAAGATCGTCACCGTCGCAGGAACGGTCATCTCGCTCGTGTCATCCGACACAAGCGCCACCACGAGATTGGATGCGGTCGGGGACGAAAGCGAAACTGCGCCGAAGAGGCTGTCACCCTCGGTCCCGTTGGTGGGCACCGAGAGTGTCAGGGCTCCCACACTGGTCACATCGAAGGTGTTTGACTCACCGCCAACGCCAGATCGACTGGTGTGTGCCGCTTTCAGAGAAACCCCGGTCCCCGATGACAACACGGACGCGTCGCCACTCCACATCCCGTTGCTAAAGGTCACTGTGGTGGGCGAAGCACCCAACGGAGAGCGAACCCCAAACCGCATGTTGGCGAGACCATTGCTTGCGTACGGATAGGGTGAGGTTCCAGACCACATGGTTGGTGCCCCGTAAGATCCATATTGGGTCGAGTAAAGATTGCGGGCAGGCGTGACTGTGGTGTCGCGGACGGAGCCGGATGTAACCGAGGTGATGTTGTCGTAGCTCACATCCACCATCAGGTTGCTATTACCGTCGTATTCGAACGGCGTGCTCAGCGTCAGCGTAAGCCAACCCGTGGTCACCGCCGTCAACGTGCCCTGGAAAACCGTGGTCCAGCCATCCGTCTCCCAGACCCCGCTCCCGGACGCGGAGTAATCGGGCTTGGGAGTGTGTTTGAGGCGAATCGTGAAGTTGCTCAACGCCCCGGGAACGGACGCCAACTCAAAACCAACGGTTTCAATTTGCCCCGCTGATCCAACTTCCACCGGCAGATAAATGGCTTGGGAACGATTCTCGTAAGAGCTACCCGCGAAAGGATAGGCATTTGTTCCGGTGCCAATCCCGCTCGTCGTCTCGACCACCGGTTCGAACGCATTCAACAACGCATTCCCCTCAAAGTTTGTCACGACGGAGCCAGAAGCGTCCTTCGCGGTGAGGGTGGCAGTGAAGGGAATGTTCGCTGTCTGAGGCGACGGCACCGCACTCCATTCAAGGTGGTCCACGGGTGCGGAAACCGTCAGCGAGACTGGGATCTCCACCTGCGGCAGGGTTGGATCGTTCGAGTGGGCCACGAGCTTGGCCGAATGGAGCCCTTCGGCCAACCCCGAGGAGTCGAAGTGAACATTCAACACTTGATCAACCCCCACAACCACACTGCCACTTTCCGGAGTCACCCTCACCCAAGGAGGTTCCGGCCCCGCCACAATATCCAGCGACCTGTCGAAGATCGACTGCATCTGCGCATCATCGATGTATCCTCCCGAACTGGAGGCAAAAAGGAGGTAATAGATTCTCGTTGTCCCGGACAGACCGCTGAGGCGATGATCGTCATGGTCGGTGCTATTGGATGTCGTCTGGCTCAAACCCGGCGCATCCCGAACGAATATCAAATGGTTCACCGACGGGTTGGAGGCCCCAAACACACGCTTCACAAACCCTTTGTAATTCACGCCCAAACGCCGGCCGGTCAAAACCGTGGTGTCCACCCCGCCGACTCCATCTGCGCCAAGCCCACCGGTGATCTCGAAGTAGTCCACAGCGTTGATGTCCGCGGCAAAAACAAAAAGCCCCGGGTGCTTCCGCGTAAAATACTGTCCTCCAGATCCCAAGTTGGCCGATGCCGTGACCGCGTTGTCAGAATAACCAAGATAGGTGCCCCCTGCGACAACGTTTGTCGCGAGATAGTTGCCGTAGTCATACATGTCGTTTCCTCCATCGAAGATGTAGGTTCCAGACGTTCCATCCAAGAAGTCATAGCGATTCGGAATGAGGTCGGTGATCGTGGAGAAATTGGCATTGATGGAATCGAGGACATCGCTCAGCGACGGATCCGGCCCGTCTGTTCCCGAAGTCGGTACGGCCTCAATGGACCAGTCCAATGGAAGCGTCCCGGTATTTGAAAGAGTCAGTGTTCTTTGAACAGTTTCGCCTGCAGGCACCGTCACATTCAAGACGCCCGGTGTGAGTCCAATGCGCGGACCTAATTCCACATCGAACGCATTGCTGGTGCCCGTGAAGGCCCCTGTCACTGCGGAAATTTCCACCTCAACGTTGGGTTCTTGCAGGGTCACGGGTCCGGTCCACACGCCGGTCGTCAACGTCCCGGAGGTCATTGGCGTGAGCGTTACTGCTCCGCCTCCGGCACTGGCAGTCAGGTCAGCCACCCCTTCGATGAGGGCCGCAGTGCCATCGATCGTCAGCACACGCACGGTCAGGTCGAACGGCACCAGCGCCACTTGCGGTGATGGAATCGGATCGATGGAAAGATGGTGATGTTCGTCATACAG
>CAXBNA010000044.1:0-33163 GCA_963976915.1 uncultured Verrucomicrobiales bacterium | reverse complement strand
CAGTTTCGGCATCGGAATGAGCCGCAGTGGGCTTGGGTTGGTGAGCACTCGGGTCCGGTTCCGGCATGACAAACACGGGAAACAATGGGTGGAGGCTAGCGGCGGTCATCCGGGATGTAAACCACCGTGGTGAAAACTGGTTTCGTGAAGACTGACAGAAAATGAAACTCCCTTGCATTGACGCACCTTGGCTGGGTGCCTATGCTCGCTGTCTCACACTACCTACACCCATTCCAACTCCGACCATGAAACTTGAGACCCTTTGCCTCCACGGCGGCCACACGCCTGATCCTGTCACCCACTCCCGCGCCGTCCCGGTTTACCGAACCTCGAGCTTTGTTTTCAATGACACCGAGCATGCCGCCAACCTCTTTGCTCTCAAGGAACTCGGGAACATCTACACACGCCTGATGAATCCGACGACGGACGTGATGGAAAAGCGGGTGTCTCTGCTGGAAGGTGCCCATGAGATGGCGGGCCTCGGCCTAGCGAGCGGTACGAGCGCTGTGTTTTACTCGATCATCAACCTCGCTGAAGCGGGGGACAACATCGTCTCGGCGCGGAATCTGTACGGCGGCAGCTACACGCAATTCAACGACATCCTGCCCAAACTAGGCATCAATGTGAAACTGGTGGATTCCACCGACCCTGAGAACTTCCGAAAGGCGATTGATGACAAGACCCGGGCGTTGTTTTGCGAGACAGTCTCCAATCCCGCCCTCGAAATCGCGGATCTCGAAGCGATCTCGGCCATTGCTCATGAAAACGGCATTCCGCTCATCGTCGACAGCACCTTCAGTACGCCATACCTAACGAAGCCGATCGAGCACGGTGCGGATATCGTGGTGCATTCCATGACGAAGTGGTTTGGAGGTCACGGGGCCGGCATTGGCGGGGTCGTGGTCGACAGTGGAAAGTTCAACTGGGCGGCCGGCAAGCATCCGCTTTTCACCGAACCTGACAATAGCTACCATGGCCTCCGCTGGGGTATCGACCTTCCTGAGCCGCTGCTGCCACTGGCCTACATCCTTCGGATGCGTACCGTGCCGCTGAGGAATTTGGGAGCTTGCATCGCGCCAGACAATTCCTGGTTCCTCCTTCAGGGAATCGAGACCCTGCCGCTTCGCATGGAACAGCATTGTAAAAACGCCCTGGCGGTGGCGAAGCATCTCAAGAATCATCCCGGCGTCAGTTGGGTGCGCTTTCCCGGCTTGGAGGACGATCCACAATTCGCGGCGAACCAAAAGTACCTGCGTGGCAAGGGCGGATCCATGGTTGTCTTCGGCATCAAGGGCGGCATGGAAGCCGGACGCAAATTCATCGACAATCTTGGACTCATCAGCCACCTTGCGAATGTCGGCGATGCCAAGACGCTGGCCATTCATAGCGCAAGCACGACGCACAGTCAGATGAGCGAAGAGCAGCAGGCGGCGGGCGGAATCACGCCCGACTTGGTGCGCCTGAGCATCGGGATCGAGCACATCGACGATATCCTGGCGGATCTGGATCAGGCGCTGGCCAAGGCAGCCTGAGACAAGTCGATCATCCTCATTCCCTCAAAGCACGTATCCTAATTCATGACCAATTACCAATGGGACTCCTACTTCGTGGAACTCTTCGACGCCTGCGTGGATGAGTACGACGACGGAAACAAAAATTTCGCGACTTGGTTCAGCGATGACGATCAGGCCTTTCTCGATTCCATCGGCTACACCCAGCAGGAGTTTTTTGATTTTGTGGAGGACAATGTGAATTCAGATGGAGCCGAACCGACAGGAACGACGGCCTTGTTGGTGGCAGCTGTGCGACGGGATTATTTTCACGTCGTTCAGAAAGGGAAACCGTCCGACAATGTCGTCGAAGCCTCCACGCTTCCGGCGAAGTCATCCGAGTTGGACGGTTTTGTCTGGCTTCCTCGTATCCTCGCGAAGGCAAGGGCCAAGCTGAAGGGTGAATTGGACGACGACACGATGTTCGGTTGCGGTGGAGATCGTGCCTTCCTCACTGAGCACGACATCCATCCGGCCGATTTTCTTCGGGCCGTTTGGGCTGCGGGTGACGACGATTCAAAGATCGTCGAATTCGTGAAATCGCAACGACGCTAGTCGTTCGCTTTCCTTCAAGCCGTGGCAGCGTGGGTTTTGATGCCCATCGCCTCCCTCAGGAGATCAAACACTCGGTCGCGGGATTCCGTGTCCGGCCATTTCCACTCCTGAAGGGTGGGCTGGCCGTTTTCGCTCTCAGACCGAGTGAATTGAATGGCGATGGCATTTTGGCTCCCTTGACTGCCCCGGTAAAAGCGCTCATTCGATTGCCTCCGGCTCTCGTCGCTCTTGGTGATCGTGATGACGTGGTCGAGATTGATGAGCACGTCATTGGTGAGTTGGAAGAATTTCATGGGGAAGGGGGAAACCGATTCAGATCCCACGAAATTGGAGCCGGGCAGGTGGCCCGTCTTTGACATGAGGTGACACCCAACAGTCGTCGCAACAGCACCGAACACAAGGTCCGTTGTCGTTCATTGACGCCGGGCAACCTTAAGCAGCGACGAGATCGTAGCCCCGCCAGTCGGTCACCGTCACATCGACAAACTCACCGACGGGGAGCTTCTTGTCCACGTAGACGACCGTGTCGATGTCTGGTGCATCGATTTGAGTGCGGCCAACGCCGGGCTCCTCAATCAACACACGAAGTGTCTTGCCAACCTGCGTGCGGTTGAATTGTTCAACACTGCGTTGGATGGCGCGCATGGCACCGTTCCAGCGTGACTTGCGAGTCATGTGATGGAGGTGGTCGTCCATTTTTTCGGCGCGGGTGCCTTCCTCCTTCGAGTACTGGAAGACCCCGGCGCGCTCAAAACGCGTGTCCTCGATGAAGCGGATGAGTTCGTTGAAGTCCTCTTCCGTTTCTCCGGGAAACCCGACAATGAAGGTCGTGCGGATGGCGATCCCGGGGATGCCTGCGCGAATGCGGCCAATGAGATCGCGGATGTAGTTTCCATCCGTTTCACGGCGCATCTCCTTCAGCATGTGATCGCTGATGTGCTGCAGCGGGATGTCGATGTAGCGGGCGACTTTCGGCGACTCGGCGATGGCTTGGATGAGGTCGTCACTCCAATGCGCCGGGTGCGTGTAGAGGAGGCGGATCCAGAAATCACCTTCGATCTCATTGAGAGCGCGAATCAGCGTGGAAAGGGATTCGCCTTTCGAGCTGTCGACGCCACTCCGTGGGTTGGGGCGCTCCTCGGTCCACTTGTCCATGCCGAAGTACGTGGTGTCCTGGGAGATAAGGTTGATCTCCTTGACCCCGCTTTCGACGAGTTCCTTCACCTCCTTGACGATGCTCTCTTGCGTGCGGCTGCGGTGACGCCCCCGAATTTTGGGGATGATGCAGAACGAGCAGGGGTGGTTGCAGCCTTCGGCAATTTTGACATAGGCAAAGTGTTTCGGCGTGAGGCGGAAGCGCGGCGTGTCGTAATCGGGGATGTAGACCGGTTGCCGGGTGACGAGGTTTTCCTGAGCGTCGTCGCCCATCAGATTCTGAATGATCGGCGCCACTTGGGTGATTTGGTCCAGACCGATGAAAGCATCCACGTCCGGCATGAGGGTCGGCAGTTCCTTGGAGAACCGCTGGCTGAGGCATCCGGCGACGATGATTTTCTGGCGCTCGCGTCGGCCTCCATCCTCGCGATTGTCCACCGCGTCATGAATGGCGCCGATGCTTTCCTTCTTCGCCATGTCGATGAAGGAGCACGTGTTGATGATCAAAACGTCCGCGAGTTCAGGCTCCGGCGTCATGGCCATGCCTGCCTGCTGGAGGTGTCCGACCATGATCTCGGAGTCGATGAGGTTTTTGGCGCAGCCAAGTGAGACAAGTCCAACTTTGATCATAACGTGATTTGGGGGGCGGGAGAATACGGTAAAAAGACCGGTGGGCAAGGGGTGAGTGGATCACAATCTCGTCCGGCCTTTGTGATTGGGGGCACTTTTGCGGACCATGCTGCCCCCACAGGTGGGCCTGAGCATTTTGGCAGCGTTTCAGGATAGCCCATTTGGGGTGAGTGAATCACAGAACCATCTTCCGACGCTGGAATGGAACAAATGGGCACTTGGGGTGAAACACCGGGTGAAAAACGGCGATTGTACCACTCAGTGACAGATCTCCGCACCCTCGTGTCAGCTTTCGCTACTGACCAGATTGATTCGACATCACGATCTGGCATCGCGAAGGAATCACGGAAGGCGAACCCGGTGGAGCAGTTTTTAGTCGACACCTTCGTTGGGCGAGAATACAAACAACGGTCGTCTTCGGACGGAGGTTTTCTTTTTTGCGCGACTCCGCACCGGTGCTGGCCGAGCCAATTTGAGATCCAAAGGTTTTTTGGAACGCAGGAGATCGTCATGAGATTACTTCGTGCAGGCTGCGGATGCCTCCATTGCTGTAGTGCAGAGGCCTTGAGGTCGCTGGGGCAGTGGATGGACCCTCGTTTCCAGGATTGCGGCGGCCGAAGGTGGCTTCAGACCGCCTTGATTTCCCCGCTTGCTGCTCAGCCCGGGTCTCTTCCTTCAAACCGTTGGAGCTCAAGGATGTGCCTCAACCACCGCGCCCGGCCATAGCCACCTGTTCTCCTCCCTGCTCCAATGATATGAAAGCTCTCTTTTTGACGGTTCTAGCCTCCTGGGTGATGGGCGCGCTTGTTCAAGCCTTTCCCCCGGCACCCTACTACACGCTGTATGGCATGGTGCGGGATCAGGTGGGCCAGACTTTGGAGGTCGAGGGCGCGGTCCTCATCCTGCTCAAGGATGGCGTGGAAATCGGACGTACGCCGATCAGCAATCTGCAACTCGACCAGAACTACGAGCTGAACATCCGCATCGACGCGAACCGCAGCGGCACAACGATCTACAGCGAGAAGGCACTGTCGGCGCTGGGGCAGTTTAGCCTTGTGGTGGAAATGAATGGCGCACCCTTCTACCCGATCGAGGTGGCGGGCAATCTGACGGCAGGGAAGGGAGGTGAGCGTGTCCGGCTGGACCTCAATCTAGGGGAAGACCTCGACGGTGACGGGCTTCCAGACATCTGGGAGCAGTGGCAGCTCTATCAAGCAGGTTACTATCAGGATGAAAACGGCAACTGGCCGATCCATTTGATTGACCGCAATGGCGATCTCGATGGGGACGGGCTGAGCAATTATCTGGAATACCTCGCTGGCACCTTCGCGGGCGATGCGACAGAGAAGTTTGACCTGGCGATCAAGGAAAAGACCGACACGCATGCCGAGCTCGAGTTCTATGCCATCACGGGAAAGACCTACACCATCGAGCGTAGCTCGGATGCGACGAGTTGGACGCGGATCCCCTTTTCGCCGGACACGGTGGCGGTCGGTGAGACATCGATGACCGCCAGCGATGTCGGTATTCAAGCCGCCTACGTCGTGCCTGCGATGGGCACGAATGAATTTTACCGGCTGACGGTTCGCTAGAGCGGAATGACGAAATCAGAATGTGGAATGACGAACTTTTGAACCTGTGAGCCCCATGTTTCTCGACAACAAATCCACTCGGACCACGAGGCCATTCCATTGCCTTTCATTCGTCATTCTGAATTTGGCATTCGTCATTTCCTCGCAGGCCCAGTGGCAGTCCACCACCTACGACCTCAAGGGCGGCTTCAACTCGATCTACCTGCATGGCGATGCGTCCCATGACACGTTGGACAATCTGCTCGCGTCCGGCGACGCGGCGAACATCGAGCAGGTCTGGCGCTGGAATCCAAATCCCACCCAGGTGCAGTTCACCAGCGACCCCTTGAGCCCAACCCAAGGCACGCCTGAGTGGAGCACGTGGTATCGAGGCAATCCGGGGGCGAGCACGCTTTCCGAACTGACGGGGCAGACCGCCTATTTGGTGAAGTGCACGGGCACCACGGCCAACAGCTACAGTGTGCAGATCAAGCACCGCCCGCAGCCACCAAGCAGTGTGTGGGTGCGCAACGGGGCCAATTTTCTGGGGTTTCCGACATTCAAGAATGGCAGCAGCTTTCCCACGATGGCGAGTTACTTTGCCACGTTCCCGGCGGCAATCACCGCGAACACGAGGATCTACAAGTATGTGGGCGGCGATCTTGGCCCAAGCAATCCGCTCCAAGTTTTCTCGCCGACGTTTGAGAAACTCGACCGCAATCAGGCCTACTGGTTCGATTCGGAGGTGGTGGGTAGTTTTTACGCGCCGATCGAGATTGCGCCGACCAACATCGCCGGGCTGGTCTTCGGCCGCACTGGCTCCCTCATCGCCGTGCGGTTGCGGAACCGCACCAGTTCGGCGGTGACCATGACAATCACTCCGTCGAATTCTGCCGTCGCACCGGGCGGACAGACAGGCATCACCGGTCCGGTGCCGCTGACCCGCCGGATTTTCAACAGCGGGACCGCCCAGTATGAGGAGACGGCGATCACTGCGGCCTTCAACGAGGTGATTGGCCCTCAGTCGTCGATCGAACTGGAGTTTGGGATTGAACGTGGAGCCATGTCGGGGAATTCGAGTGACTTCTACGCGTCGTTCCTGCGCTTCACCGACAGTGGGAATCAGATGGAAGTGTTTCTTCCGGCAAGTGCGCAGCCCTCGTCTTTGGCGGGACTTTGGATTGGGGATGTACAGGTGACGGATGTGTCCCGTGCGGTATTGAAAAACGCGGTCGCCTCAGCGGTGGTGACGGATGGCGCGGTGACGGATTTGTCATTGATCGGCAGTGGTGGCGCCGACTACGTCAGTGCTCCGAACGTGACCATCGCCGCCCCACGGGTAGGAGTCACGGCCGAAGCCACAGCCGCCGTTTCCGGGAGTGCGGTTTCGGGCCTCACGGTGGACGCGGGCGGCACGACCTACTTCAGTCCACCCGCTGTGACTGTCGCTGCGCCGCCCCCGGGTAGCACGGCAACTGGCACGGCCACGCTGTCGGGAACCGTCGTTGACGCGATCACTGTGGTCAACGGGGGAGGCTACTATCCCGTGGCACCTGTTGTCACCATTGAAGACCCGCCATCCGGCACGACGGCTACGGCGGAGGCAACCGTGACGAACGGCGTTGTGACGGGCATCGTGATCTCGAATGCGGGCTCTGGCTATACAGACGGTGTTCCCTCGGTAACGGTCGCTCCCCCACCCATCGTGACGGCCACGGTGACAGCGACGGTGGCGAACGGCACGCTCACAGGCTTCACGATCACGGACGGGGGTAATGGCTACGTGACGCCGCCTGTCGTGACGATTGCGGCCCCGCCGCCGGGGACGACAGCCGCGGCGACTGCGACGCTCGCGGATGGTGTGGTCACGGGTTTCACCATCACCCAGTCCGGCAGTGGCTACGATGCCGCTCCCGAAGTCATCATCGCCCCCCCTCCGGTGCCCCCTGGTAGTGCCACACTGCGGTCGTTCCCGCTGCGTTACCTGCTGCATGTGGACGATGCCGGCACGGCGCGCCTTTTGAGCCAGGTGTACACGGGCAAGCTCGCCACACCGCCGAATGACCTCGGTGTCTGCACGGTCGAGGACGCGCTCAAGGCCGACGAGAAAGAGAGTGCGACCCGTCTGGGAGCGGCCCACATGCCGCTGGATCTCGCGCTGACCCCGACGGCAGGTTCCGTGGCTCTTGGAGGAACCGCGCAGTGGCTGATCAACATGGCGTTCAACGACAAGGTGAATCCATTTGTGCATCGGTATCATCCGGATCACGACAACAAGAATGCCCGGCAGGAACCGATTGGAAATGGTGTGGAAAGCCACACGGTCACCCGGACCGTGAGTTTTGAATTCCTCGCCAGTCCACCGCCGGGGACCAAGGGCATTGGCTGGGGCGCGACCGTCCTTGGGGGAAACTACTCCGAGACCGTCACGGGCATCCAAAAGCTGCCGCTTAGCACCAGTGGCACGTTCACCTTCCGCCGCGTCAACGACATCGGTGCCATCACGCTCGCCGCCCCGTAGGGCAATGACGAAATCAGAATGACGAATCACGAAACACCCAGACTCTCCATCCATCACCCTGAACCCACCCGCAGTATGAACACCCCACAGCTCCATCGTTGCTTCTGTTCGGAATTCCTCATTCGAGTTTCGTCATTGGCACACCTCCTCCTCGCCACCCTGCTCCTTCTGCCGGGTCTCGTTCACTCCCAGAGCAGCCAAGTGCCCAACCGGCTCAGCTATCAGGGTCTGGTGACGGACATTGGCGGTGTTCCCCTGGGCGACACCACCCCTGAAAACCATGAGGTCATTTTTCGCCTCTGGGACGGCCCCACGGCGGCGGGAGCGGCCAATCTGGTCTATTCGGAAAAGCAGGTGGTGACCATTGCCAACGGCGAGTTCAGCGTGTTGATCGGTGCGGGGGCCGACGTCAGCGGAGAGGAAGACAAGGGGCCGGGAACGGTGAACGTCTCGGATGCCTTCGACGGCAGTCAGCGCTTTTTGGGCGTCACGGTGGCCGCTGCAGCGGCACCCGGGGGGATCACCGGTTCGGACTTGGAGATCACACCGCGGCAGCAGTTGGTCAGCACGGCGTTTTCATTCCGTGCGAAGGAGGCGGAGAGCGTCATCAATGATTCCGTCGGCACCAGCAGCATCGCTGACGGGGCGATCACCCTGCTGAAAATGGGTTCGGAGTCCGTCAACGGCACCAGCATCGTGGACAACTCCATTACAACGGTCGATTTGGCCAACGGGGCCGTGTCCGCCTCGAAGCTCGCCTCGGATGTGGGGTTCTGGAGCGTTGGTGGAGCCAATGTTTACCGCCCTTCCGGCACCGTCGGCATCGGCATCGCATCGCCGTCGACTCCGCTATACGTCCGCACAAATTCCTCCGCGGTAGCTGGAGACTCGGGCCTTACGGTTGAACAAGCCGGAGGCGGCGACGCAGCGCTTTCCCTTTTGATTACCGGTCAAACCAGATACAACATCGGCATCGACAATTCTGACGGAGATAAACTGAAAATCTTCTCGGATAGTGTCAATGCCTTCGGCGGCAGCGGCATCACGTTGGATGTCTCCGGCAACGTCGGCATCGGAACTGCGACCCCCAATGCCACGCTCGACGTGGCGGGCAATATCTTGACGCGGGGCAGGTTCTCTACCCAAGGAGATAACACTGCCTTCCTCCTCGGTGACAGTGGGGGCGCGGAGAAAGGGCTTTTAGGCTTGGCTACGGGTCCAGGTGCCTTCAGCAGCGACGCAACTGGAGGTGATGTGGTGTTGCGCTCTCTAACTGGAAAAATCCTGCTTCAGAGCGGCCCAGGAGCTTCGGCCATCGCGATCGATAGCAATAACAACGTCGGCATAGGAGCACTTTCTGCGACCTCCTTGAATTCAGGCGCAAGCCGGTTTCGAGGGACTGGAAGGGAGACCGGCCTCGGCGGGTGCTACGTCGAGTGGGGGAACCAGGCTCCGGGAAGCTTTGGCCAGACTTTCATCCTCAATCAAAGGGAGGGCGGCGTCCACGGGATTTTCCTCGGGGAGTTGGCCAACAATGGCGCAGGCACTATCACGCCGTCACTCTTCACATCACCAGCCACTACCTGGATGCCTGGAAGCGTCGGCATCGGCACGGACAACCCCACACAGGCAAAGCTGGTAGTGCAAGGAGCTTTGAACGCAAACATTGGTCTTTTAAGCCAGTTCACCACTGGTGATGCCGCGATATCGGGTTTCACCAGCAGCAGCCACCCTGTGAGCATCTACGCCTCCGACTCCATCTGGACAGGAAGCCGGATCATGGCGAGTTCCGACGAACGGATCAAGACGATCGATGGGCGCTCGGACGGAGCCATGGATCTCGATGCTTTGCTTGGGGTTGAGATCACCGACTATCACTACAAGGATATTGTCGCAAAGGGCAACGCCCCGCAGAAGAAGGTCATCGCCCAGCAGGTGGAAAAAGTCTTTCCCCTGGCGGTGAGCAAGCAAACCGACGTGGTGCCGGATGTCTATCAGCTGGCGGAAATTAAGGGCAGCTGGGTGTCCCTGAAGACGGATCTGAAAAAGGGGGATCGCGTCAAATTGATCGGCGATAAGTCCGAAGGGATCCATGAGGTTCTCGAAGTGGCGGAGGGAAGGTTCCGCACCGACTTTGAGGGGGAGGGGACAAGGTCTTTGTGTATGGCCGCGAGGTGGATGACTTCCGCACGGTTGACTACGATGCCCTCGCGATGCTGAACATTTCCGCGACGCAGCAGATCAAGAAAGATACCGACGCCGAGGTGAAGGCGCTGCGTGATGAGAATGCCGAGCTCAAGGCGCGGGTGGCCGCTCTGGAAGCCCGTGACAAGGAGCGGGATGGAAAGCTTGCCTCGATCGAGACGCTGCTGAAGTCGATGAGCAAGCCTCCGGTCCAGACTGCCTCCCTGAATGCCGTTGCTGAGTAAATCACGCCGTCCTGATCACCTCATGAAAGCGTTTCCCCGTTTCCTTCTCTTCGCTCTGGGTTCCCTGCTTCTGGCTGGCACAGCGCAGGCGCAGTTTCAGCTCAAGAGCGGCACCTTCAACAGCCTGCGCAAGGCGGGGGCTCCAATCGATTCGGGCAGCACCACCACCACGCCCCAGTTCGCGGGACGGGGAGCCACGGCGGGAGCCATCGCAGATTCGGCGGACTTTTATGATCGCTATCCCGCCTCCAAGCAGCTGGAGGGTGTGACGGTGACAGGAGGGATCGTCCTGGTCCGCGCCAGCGCCGGGACTGTTTTTGCCTCGGGCGTTCCCCGCTACGGGTTGGGGGATGAGATTCTGCCTCCGGCCACGGGCATCGGAACCATCGGTGAAGTCCCGTCCACCTACTGGCGAGGGAAACCGGTGATCCAGGGGGAGCAGGTTACCCAACCGGGATTGGCAACGCCCTTGGATCCCACACCTTTGCCCGCCGCTCCTCCCTACAGTTATTACTACAGTCCGCATGCGAAGAAGGTCTTCGCCCACCAGGCCGGACGGGTGAGCGTGCTGTGGGTGACCCAGCAGCCGGTTTATGCGAACGGGACGACGACGACGCCGGTGACGACGGCCATCACGGGCGCGACGAATGAGACGCCCATCCAGATTGAGTCTGTTAAACACGGCTTGGCAGACGGTGACTTCGTGACCATCAGCGGCGTGACAGGAAATGATGCTGCAAATGGGCAATGGGCGGTCACAACGATTGACGATGATACCTTCACGATCCCCGTGAGTGGGAACGGAATCTATTCGGCCGGGGGAGACGTGTCCGCGGAGGCAAGATTCCGCTTTAGGCGGGAAACCTTCAGTGTGTCCACCGGCACCACCCGCCCCGTGCGCACGATTTACTGGACGGAGCGCACCTTCAACGGTCCCAAGGTCACGATCCCCACCGGCCGGATCGTGACGGTGAACCCGGCCTACAATCAGTTCTTTCCGCAGACGGTGGCGGAGGAGTACGAGGCGGTGGGCCAGGTGCCGGCCGATCCCAATGCCTCGCCGCCGCCGGAACTGCGAACGCTCTGGTTTGAAAACAACGCCGGCCTCGGACAACTCCGCGCCTACAATCGCGAAGGGCGTGTGTTCGTGGAGTATCTGGGCACGCTTCAGGGAGGCACGGTGCATGAGTTCCTGGGCGCAGATGTTGTGGAGATCTCGCAGTCGGCCCGCAGCACGACGACCTCGGTCAAACTCGGCGAGCAGATCCTGCCTCACGACGTGACGGGGAAGGTGCCGGAAAATGCCGACGTCCTGTTGCCCTCGACCGTTTTGAACCTCAGCCAGGGGGGAACCACCTTCTACGGCACGAGCGCCCGCCCGGATGGCCGGCTCATTTATCATGCGGAGTGGGAAAACCAAGACCCTGACAGGGTCACGTTTTACTGGCTGGAGGAAAGCGATGCCGCGATTCACTACCTGACCGCTCCGGAGGTGCCAGGTCTGGGCATTGCGTGGCCGAAGTATCTGAACAAATACCGTCAGGTCTGGCCGCAGGCCCTCGCCGAGTATGAGGGGGTGACCGTGGAGGACGCGGGGAGCACCGCCGCCACCGGGATTCAGTTCAGCGGCGGTACTTTGCCCACGCTGATCCACCAGGACGACCCGGGTCAGACGGAAGCCCAAATCGATGTCACTACCCAGCGATTGCTGGTGGATTTCGGTGCGTCGACAGACAAGACCAACCGGTCGCTGCTCAAGTTCAGCACCGGCAGCAATCTGTGGTACGTGCGTCTTTTCATCCAGTCACAGACGCAGCTCGGAGCCCCGGAAGTGCCGGACAATCCCGCGACGCCGGGGATCAATGAATTCGTGTCCGCTGTCTATACGCTGGCTGACCGAAATGCCGATGGCGTGCGCGACGTGAGCCTCGCCGCAGGGGTGACCAGCACCCAGGCGGTGGTCGGGCAGCGCATCCAGCGCCCGGATGACAGCTACGAACTGGCGGGCTACATCGCGGCGGGCGACAGCTACCATCCTGAGGCCTATCAAAATCCCTTCCAGGAAGGTGTCACGGCCGCGGGTGCGGGGGCAATCATTCCGGTCAATGCGATCCCGGGTTATAACAACTTCACGATCTGGTGGTTCAAGAAGGTGCAACCGCCCGCAGCGGGGTTCGACGCCTTTTACGTCCCGTCCGTGTCGGGTCGCTACACCGTCTCCTGGCTGACGACTTCGGAGCCATCGGGACCCGATCAAGACCAAATCATCATGGCCTCCAACTCGGGTTCCGGGGATCTCAGTCCGGCGCAGGCGGCGGGAACGATCTATTTTCAGAACGATGCCGGCCAGCCCGGTTACAACCCGAACGAGGAACACGCCTTGATGCTGGGGGGACGCGCCTACGCTCTGCGGGATGACCTGAACGTCACCAGTGCCACCGGTTACACCTCCGCCCCGTTTGTTCTCATTTCCTATGTGGATCCTGCGGACTCACGACCTGCGGTGCGCGTGTTTGAGGTGCAGCGGGAGATCGACCAGAACAGCGACGGCCTGAATGACACGGGCGATGTGCTGTTTGACTATTCCGTCACGGCGGGTGCGCAGATTCCCGCGCCCATGCCGCTGCCGCTCCTGCCGCTTCCCTTGGATGCGAATGGCAATGTGCCGAACCGGGAGGTGGCGGTGGCGCCCGACGCCGCTCCATCCAATACTGCTCCCGGACACTATGCCGACTTCACGACCATGGACCGCAAGGGCTACACTTGGGTCTATCGTGGGCCGCACTCGCCTGCACCCACCGGAAAAATTGTCCGGCTGACCGTCACCAACGGGGGCAGCGGCTACACCTCCGCGCCAACGGTGGCCATCACCGGCGGTGGTGGGTCCGGCGCGACGGCCACGGCCAACCTGGGCGGGGGAGGCGTCAACGCCATCACGGTGTCGAACGGCGGCACAGACTACACGTCTGCTCCGACGGTCACGCTGACCGCTGGGGGTGGCACTGGCGCAGCAGCCACGGCCTCATTGAATGCGACTTTCACGGGCATCAAGGTGACAACTCCGGGCACGGGATACTCGGCGCCGCCCACCGTCTCGATCTCCGGAGGCGGGGGCGCAGGCGCAACGGCGACGGCGAACATCAGCGCAGGTGCCGTCACCTCGATCACTCTGACCAGTCGAGGCGCCGGATATACGTCGGCACCGACCATCACCCTGCTGGGAGGTGGGGGCAGCGGAGCAACGGCAGTCGCCGATGCCACTGGAATCGTCGGAGTCAAAGTCACCGGCGGAGGGACTGGATACACAACGGCTCCAGCGGTGACGCTTTCGGGAGGAGGTGGAACGGGGGCCGTTGCGACGGCAGTTCGGAACCAAAAGATCACGAGCATTGCAGTCAATATTTCAGGTGCCGGATACACCACCGCCCCCACTGTGACGATCTCCGGAGGCGGCGGCTCAGGTGCAACGGCAACGGCAGTCTTGAGCGGCACGACCGTCGCGTCCATTACCCTCAACAATCCCGGCTCAGGCTACACTTCGCCCCCGGACGTGACGATCACCGGGGGCGGCGGCTCAGGTGCGATTGCATCGGCTGTGACAACGGGCACCGTCGGTTCGGTCGTCGTAACAAGTCCCGGCAGCGGTTACACATCGGCTCCTACGGTCTCATTCTCTGGTGGTGGCGGCACCGGGGCCGTGGCCCTCGCTAAAAACACAGGAATCGTCAATGCGATCGTGGTGACGAACCCCGGCAGTGGTTACACATCCGCTCCGACGGTCGCCATCACGGGAGGCGGTGGGACGAACGCTGCGGCCACGGCGTCGGTGAGTGGCGCGGACGCAGTCAGCTCCATTACGCTCGTGACCTCCGGCTCCGGCTACACATCCATTCCAACCGTCACTCTCTCCGGCGCTGGCGCCACGGCCGCCACGGCAAAGGCCGAGTTGTCGATCGACCCCTCCCTCGGCATGCAATTCTACTACACGATGCGGGAAGGGTTTTTCGTGCCGGGTGTGACGCCCCAACCGGCGGTCGGAACCGTCCTTCCCTACCTGCGTCCCTCGACCGAAGGCGTGCCGCAGGGCAATGCAGTGACGGGCCCCCCATTGACGGTGGTGTATCGTCCAGTATGGCCGGACGCAGCTCCGGAACTGCGTGTGGCCGAGACACTGACGCTGGCCAAATTCGGTTTGCCGCAGGTGCGGGGTCAGAGCAGTGCGGAGGTGTTTTACCAGCAGTCCATCGCCATCGATGGTGCATCCGCGACGAGTGTGACCCTGCATGATCCGACCCGGACGAAGACGGTGTCGCTCTCCGAGATCCCGGGCAGCATCGCGACGACACTTTCCAACGGCCGCACCTATTTCCAGCGCCTGCCGCCCCATCTGCAGGAGCGCGTCTATTTCCAGAATGGTGAGTTGGTGTTTGCGGGCGAGTTTGTCGATGAACCCGCCGGTGAGGACTATTTGAATCTCAACGTGCTCTCGACCGACGACGTCGATGCGTTGAAAGGACTCACGGGCACACCCAACCCGACTTGGAACACCACCATCGACGGTCTGGTGACCGCCGTTGAGACCTTTGTCGAAAACCCGGCCAAACTGGGAACCTACAAGGTGGGATCCACGGTCAATGTGAATGGAACCAGCCTCGCGACGATCAGCGATTCGGACACGGCGGTGGACAGCTATGCGCTGACCGCGACTGGCAAAGGCACGGGCTATGTCTCGGTCTTGTTTGGTGACGGGGAGGCCTTCACCCCGGAAGGCGATCCGGTGAGCTTTGGCATCATGAAGGTGGCCCCGCGTCTCTACGTGGGCGACATGAAGGTCCAGCTCTCCAACAACCCGCTCGACGAGCAGGTGACGCTGCGCCACAGCGGCGACTTTGCCGCCAAGCCGGACGATTATGAATTCGAGTGGCGCTATGCCCCGTTGGTGGATGGTCTGCCTCCGGCGACCTATGCCTACAATGCTCCCGCCGCCGTGCTAGACAACGCCAGCACCTGGAGGCTTGTGCAGAACCCGGCGGCCAAACGGCCGACGGCGTCAGAGTATGCAGCAGGAACCAGCGTGGGTCTGCCGCGCACGCTGACGATCCATGACGCCGCTCACGGTGGTGGCAGCCTCCCGGGGATCGTGATGAAGAGTGAGACCGCCGTGGATTTCTCCGGCGGCCTGCCTGCCCAGGTCATCCTGAGGGCGGATCTTTCCAGTGATCTGGACGGTTTTGTCCTGTATGTGAACGGGAATGAAGCCCTGGCCTTCAATGCGCCGGCACCGTTCGTCAATCGCAACTCATCCAGCGATCTGTCCACAACAGGACTCAACCAGCAGTTTGAGGTCAGCCCGAACTACTTCGCGAAGGGTCCGAACGTCCTTGAAGTGGCGCTCTACAGCAGTGCCGATCGCCTTGCGAATTCCCAGGTGAATTTCCGCCTCGAAACCGTGAATCGAAATGACCGGGTGGATCCTGCGGTCTTTGCCGGTTCCCCCTGGTTGCAACCCAACGGCACACTCAAAAACATCATCACTCTGGGCGGATCACCCACCGCGCCGTTGGGCGATCCTGTCCTGCTGCTCCAAGACAATGCCTTCACCGTTCGCTACCGGCCGAAAGTCAACACGGGCCACGTGCTCGCGACGGGCACCAGTCAAAGCGCGGTGCCCTGGTCCGACTGGATGGACGCGAAGAGCGTGTCTGGCTGGGTGAAGCGGGTGCTTGACGCCATCAATCCCTACAACCAGCGAATGACGGACCTGTTCAACAACGCCGTCAACACTGACGTGAGCGTCATCACGCAGGCGGGTACACGCTGGGAGGGAGACATCGCGCTCAACCTCGAAAATGTGAACGACGCCGGACTGATCGAGATCTACGAGACGGTGCTCAATCGCGCCAAAAGCTTCAGCATCGACAACGGCTATGACGTTCCCGGCGTGAACGACGCGCTGCTATTGGCGGCGGGTTATTTGAATGATCTCTACATCATTCTCGGCAATGAAGCCTATGCCGACGCCGCCAACCCGACCATCTCGCTGGACGATCAAGACACGATCACCGAGGTGAACACCAGCCGCTTTTCGTTTGAGGGGCAGGTCGTCAGTTCACTCGACGAGGAACTCGCGCTGCTGCGCGGTCGCGATGATTTTCTCGCCACCAGCGTTTCAACAGCGCCAGCCTACAACCGCCTCTACTGGAACTACACCAACGGCATCGAGAGCGGCGAGGTGCTGTATGCCGTGAACTACAACATCAAGGAAAAGGTGGGCAGCAGCACGGAGGACGGCATCATCGATGTTCCCCCAAGCTCATGGCGATGCCTACGGTCACTACCTGACGGCCTTGAAAGGCTACTACCGGTTGCTGACGAATCCGAACTTCACCTGGACGCCGCGCAGTGAAGTGGTCACCGTCCTTGGGCAAAATGTCAGCGTTGACTACTTCGACGAACGCAAATTTGCCGATGCTGCTTCCAACGTTGCACGCGCGGCTGAGCAAATCCTGGCTCTGACCTGGCGGCAGTCCTATCAGGACGACGCATCGAGCGGATGGTCCCAGTTCCGTGACAACAAGCTCAACAGCCGCACCAATGTGCGCCGACAGTGGGGCGTGGACGAGTGGGCCAGCCGGGGCACGTCGGGAGCCTACCTGAACTGGATCGTCGGCAATGCCATGCTGCCGGAAGTGGATGACAACCCCCAGCACACGGGGATTCAGGTTGTGGACCGCACCACGGTTTTGGAACTGACCGAACTGGTGGGCGCGGGCGGCAGTTTCCAAGCAACGCTCGACAGTGCGAATGCCCGGCTCAATCCTCTCGGGCTCAGCCCGGATGCCATCGCCTTCGACATCTCCTCCGCGAGGCTGAAGGCGGGTGACTCCCACTTTGAGCAGATTTATGAACGGTCGCTCAAAGCGGTCCTCAACGCCAAGGGGGCCTTCGATCAGGCGGGTCGCATGACCCGTCTGCTGCGCAATCAGGAGAACCAGATTGATGACTTCAACCTGGCGATTGACGATCAGGAGGATGCGGCGAGGTACGAGTTGATCGATCTTTATGGAAGCCCGTACTCGGGCGATATCGGCCCGGGCAAAACCTACGCCGAAGGCTACGACGAAGCTGACTTGATTCATTGGTTTGTGGTCAATCGGGCGTCGAATTTTGTCGATCTGACAGCCAATCACACCATTCAGGCGCGGATGCCCATCGACGTGCCTGCCATCGGCGCCTTTTCGACCATTCCGTTTACTTCCTCCAGCACGACGTTTCCTAGTGCCAGCACGACATTTCCTGGTGCCAGCTCAACGCCGATCAATAGTATCCTGGCCCGGGAAACCGCGTTCGGAGTTTTCTTGAAGGCCGTCAACTCGGAAATCCGGCCTGTCACAGTTTCTGGGAACCCCTACGTGCAGTTTTCCGACACATGGTTCTCCGGTGGGGCTGGTCAGCGGCAGGTCACCGGGCGACTGCAGCAGGCTCTGGCTGATGCTGCCTTGGCGCACATCGCTGTGGTGGAGGCATCCGCCCGCTTGGAGAATCAGCACCACAGCTTCGACAGAAAGGCGGCTGCGATGGTGGATTTGATCACCTATCACCAGCGAGCGAGTGTTTTGCGGTCTGACTCGCAACAACGTCAGCAGGAACTGACGCTGCTTAAGGCGGCTTTGGAATTTGTCTCGGCTGCGCTCAAAGAGTACAAGGAGAACCAGACGAATTTTGCGACTGCTGCCTCCGAGTTCTTGCCGACTGCGAATGGAATCTCGAATGACGTCACTTCGGTCACCCGAGGCACCATCAAGGCGGTGACTGCGATCAGTGGCACGATTGCCGGAATTGCAGGGGTGGCTGCGAAGATCGCCGCGCTGGGGGTAGGAGGGCTTCAGGAAAAGAATGCTCTCGAGTTGTTGAAGTCTTTGGAAAATCTCGGATTCACCTTTGAGCAGCAGCAGGCGGGATACGAACTGCTGACCCTTTACGAGGATACTTCCGATCAGTACCTGGAACTCGCGAGCCTGCTTTGGACGCTCCAGCAAAAGTCTGACGAGGTACGAACTCTCCTCGCTCAGGGCGACCGCCTTCAAATTGAGCGGGAGGCGTTTCGTCGGCGTGCTGCAGCTATCGTGCAGGGTTACCGCACACGGGATGTCGCCTTCCGCACCTTCCGCAATGAGGCCTTGGAGCAGTACCGGACGTTGTTCGATCTCGGTGCGCGCTACACCTACCTCGCCGCCAAGAGCTACGATTACGAGACCGGCCTGCTCGGCACTTCGCAGGGCCAGGCCGCGATCAACAAGATCGTGGCCTCACGAGCTTTGGGAGATCTCACGGGTGATGTGCCCCAAGCGACCGTCAGTACGATCGGGGATTCCGGCCTTGCCGGGACGATGGCGCAGATGAATGCCGACTTCGCCGTTGCCGAGGGGCGGCTCGGCATCAACAATCCGGATCAGAACGGCACCCTGTTCTCGCTCCGGCACGAGCTTTTCCGCCTCGTCAATGACACCAACTCAACGGCGGATGATCAGGCTTGGCAGCAGACGCTGGAGCAGCACATCGTCAGTGATGTCATGGCGGACAGCGATGCCGCGACCTACTGCCGCAGTCTCAGCAATTCCGGCGGCGGTCGTGTTCCAGGGATCATCATTCCCTTCAGCACCACGGTCCGCGACGGCTACAACTGGTTTGGCCTGCCGCTGGCGGGGGGCGATCACGCGTTCTCGGAGTCCAACTTCGCTACGAAGATCTACTCGATCGGCATGGTGCTGCCGGGCTACGTGGGGATGGATGCCTTTGCCACGGGAACTCTGGGTTCCACTGGTCCCTCCTCGAGTGCACCGGACTCCCTCAGCGCCACGCCGTATGTCTATCTGATCCCAACGGGAACGGACAGCATGTTTGCCCCGGCATTGGGCGACACCGGTGTCATTCGTTCGTGGAAAGTAGCCGACCAAGCCCTGCCGCTGCCTTACAATCTGGGAGCCACGTCCTTCAACGGCACACAGTTCTTCCAGACGAACGGCACGCTCAGCGAGCAGCCCTGGATCATCCGCAAACACCAGGCCTTCCGCCCGGTCGATGATCCCGCCTACTTCTACAGTTGGGTGCCCGCAGACTTCGAGAGCAACCGCCTAGTCGGCCGCAGTGTCTGGAACGGTCAGTGGAAGATCGTCATCCCCGCCTACACGCTTCTCAATGACGAGGAAGAAGGTTTGGATCGCTTCGTCCGCAGCGTGAAGGACATTCAACTCTTCCTGCGAACCTACAGCCACTCAGGAAACTGATCCGAGTCAATGGGCGTCGAAATTCAAGGAGCTGGGCTTGCCAAGTCCCGTTTCAATGGATGTCAGACACTTTGGCTTTTACCTTTCCTTGGGGGGAACGGACTTGGCACGTGCTCTCCTTGAGGGGGAAGGCGCTTGCCGGGAGTCTTGACTGGCGAGGACAGGTTCTTCTCGTCTACTCAGCGTCGTCTTCGACCTCGAAGAGCTTCATTTCCGTCTCCGTTCCCTCGACGGCGAGGAGGCGGCCGTTTGGGCTGAAGGCGAGGTGCAGAGGGCGGCCAGCGAACCCAAGCAGAGTCTGCAGCCGTTCCCCTGTTTCGTACTTCCACAGCTTGACCGTGTGATCGATGGAGCCTGTGGCGAGGATCGGTTTTGTGGGATGAAAGGTCAGGGTGCTGACCATGTCGTCGTGAGCGTAGAAGTGGTGCTTCTGCTCCAGCGTGTCGGCATCGAAGACGATCACGTCCCGAGAACTGCCAGCGACGGCGATGAGCTTCGAGTCGGAGGAGACGGCCAGCGTGCTGGGGGGCTGGGGAGTGCTTGCGTTCATGCGAACCTCCCCGGTCGTCGGATCGATCAGTTGGACGATCCCTTGGTCGCCGTCATTGGGTGGTGGAATGGCGACGATCAGGCCCTGACTTCCCGCAAAAGCCGCGCGGTGCAGGCGCGTCTCGATTTCTGCCAGGACTTCACCGGTCCGAGCACTCAGGACTTGGCTGGGATTTTGCAGTCGCACGCGCAAGAGGCGTTCACCATCGGGGTCGAACTGGAGCTCCAAGCTCATGGTTCGCGGTGTCTGCTCGGGGATCGACCATGTCTCGGTCGTGCCGTCTTGAGTCCACCGATGAAGCTGCGCTAGGCTTACTTCCGGAAGCGTTGGCTCGAAGGCCGCCAGTTCCTCGCCACAAAGAGCGGCATTCAGATCAGCGCCGACGACGGCCCCACGCAGGTCATTCTTCCTGTGCCCGGCAACGGTCGCGTCACCGGCGTGGCCATAGGCGGCAAGGACAAGGACACGCTCTACGCCTTCTGCGGCAACAAGATCTGGAAGCGCAAGATCCAGCAGCACGCGCTGGGTGCGTGGAGCCCCTGGACGAAAGTCGGCGGGACCAAATTGTGATTCGCGCATCAATGCGCAAAAGGTCGCCTCGACGAACGGAGACGCGAATCACCACGACTCCGTGGCGCTTTCGACCTCGAAGAGCTTCATGGTATTCTCCGTGCCGTTCACGGCGAGGAGGCGGCCGTTGGGACTGAAGGCAAGGTGCAGAGGGTTGCCTTGGAGGCCGAGGAAGGTCTGCTTGAGCTGCCCCGTTTCTGCGTCCCAGATTTTGACGCTATGGTCAGCGGAGCCCGTGGCGAGCAGGGGCAGGGTGGGGTGAAAACGCAGCGCGGAGATCCAGGCGTCGTGGGCGAAGAAGCGGTGCTCCTCCTCCAGCGTGTCGGCATTCAGGATGAGCACGAACAGGTTGTTGCCGGCCACGGCGACGTGCTGCTGGTCGGGAGAAACAGCGATGTCGTGAAGCCCGAAGGGTTGCTTCACGGAGGCGAGAATCTCGCCGGTGAGGGGATTGATCCGTTGAATGTGCCCCTGTCCCTCGCCGGACATTGGGACGTTGATGGTGATGACGCTGCCTTCCGTGCCTGCGAAGGCGGCTTTGTAGGCGACTTGGGGGAGCTTTGCCAAGGTCTCACCGGTTTCCGCGCGCAGACCCTCGAAGAAACGGCCCACGCGCACGAGCCGCTTCGCCTCGGCATCGAAACGCAAATCGAGGGTCTGCTCGTTGGCTGCGGTCGCAGGAAGGGCCCACTTTTCTACGACGCCCCCCGGCGTGCGTTGCATGAGCTTGACGGCATCACTGCCCACACCCGAACTCTTCCCAAAAGAGGCGGTCGCGAACAGGCCTGACTCCGGATGGGTGGCGGTGACACCGTGACTAGGCGGCATGGGGGTGTCCATGGCTGTCGGAGTCTGCGGATCAGAGACATCGTAGAAATCGAGGCCAGTGCCTTTTCGTGAGATGAGGACGGCGTCGGAGAGGAATTCACAAGACCATCCCAAGGTTCCCCGCAAAGGCGCGCGTCCGAGAGGCTTGTCAGGGAAGCGCCAGAGCTGGGGCGGGGACTGGAGGGTGAGGAGATGACCGCTGTCGAGGTTCACTCTCAGGGGCAGGTAGGCAGGATAGTCCTTGAGGCCCAGAAACGTGCCCAAGGGGCTGCCGCCAGTCGGTTCAAACAATTTCAGCGACCGATCGATCGCGTCTCCAGCGTTGTAGTTGTCCACCGTGAGCAGATTGTCGCCTGCGGTGAAGGCGATCTGGCCGACCGGACTCTTCGAGATCCTGCGCACCACATTGGCCTTGTTGTCCATGTTCACGAGGACGACTTCGCCGTTCAGAAGGGCGGCGGCCAGCCACTTGCCGCTGTTTCCCAGACTCACGGATTGCACATAGGCCTCGCTAATCCTCGCGCCAAAACCGGGTATCACCTGCCCGTTGGTCACGTCCAGGATGTCGAGTGCAGGCTGATCTACCCTTGCCACGATCAAGCGTTTCCCATCCGGATGAAAGAGCATCTGCTTGGCCTGACTGACGCGAGTCCACCGGAGCCGGGCCGTTTTCGTATCGATCAGCCGAATTTCCTTTCGCGCCGGGAGTGAGAAAATGGCCAGCGTTCCGTCCTCATTAAGGGCGATGGACTGATCGTAGATCGCGGATGGCTTCGACTTGTAGTAAACAAGTTCCCCGGTCATCACCTTTTCGCCTGTCGCGGTTTCGAACAGATGCCATCGGGTGACAATGCCGGTCCGGCTGAACAGGCGGGTGCCGTCGCCGGAGACAGCGATCCGGATGTCCCCCCCGTCACCGGTATCGATGGTGCGCAGCAGCTTGCGGCTGACCACGTCCACGATGCCGATCTTGCCATTCCGACAGGCGATGGCGAACTGTCCCGGCTGATGCGGCACGGGCGCCACGTCCTCCACCTCCTGCCAAAAGCCGTCGATTTTCAGCGGGCCGAGGGAGACATCGCGTCTGGACGAAAAGTAGTTCCACTTTTCGTCCCGCAAGGACTCCGGGATGGAATCCAGCGCTGCGCCCATGGCCACGGCACTTCCGTTTTCAAAGGCGGTGTCGGCGAGGAGCAGTTGGGCCTTGGCCAGGGATCGTTCGGACTTCGCCGCGCTGGCCTCAGCGCGCCGCTCGCTGGCCACGACTTTCCACACGAAGCCCAGGCTAGTCAGCAGCAGGACAGCGATCGAGGCCGTGAAGGTGCGGTGCCGGCCCATCAGCAGCCAGAACTGCTTCCACGCGCCTGCCTCCTCGGCGCCCGTGGCGTAGCCGCTGGTGTAGGCGTCGATGTCCGCTTCGAGCGCCGTGACGCTGGGGTAGCGCTGGTCTTTGTCTCGTTCCAAGGCCTTCATCGCCACCGACGACAAGGCGGACGGCACCTGGCCGCCGCGCAGATGGGGCAGCGGCTTGATCTGCTTCGCCTCCAGCACATCGCCGCGTTCAAAGGCCTTTCCCCGGCTGCCGGAGCGTGGCTTGAAGGCCGTGGGCGCGGTGATCTCGCCGCGCCCCACTTTCTCCAGCACCTCCAGCGCCGTCTTGCCATCCACCGGCGGGCGCAGCGTGAGCATGGCATAAAGGATGCCGCCCAAGGCGTAGATGTCCGAGAGTTCATCCACGTCCGCCATGCTGCCGCGTGCTTGCTCGGGCGACATGTATTGCGGCGTGCCGAGCACCGCGCCAGCGAGCGTGGCACCGATTTCGGATTGCGGATTTTGGATTGCGGATTGGGCGGCGTCGAAGGTGTTGTCTTCTTCAATTCGCAATCCGCAATCGCCATTCCGCAATTGTTTGGCGAGCCCCCAATCCATCACCAGCACCTCGCCGAACTCGCCGACCATGATGTTCTCGGGTTTCAGATCGCGGTGCAGCACGCCCTGGCTGTGGGCGAAGGCGATGGCATCACAGATCTTTCGGAAGATGTCGAGCAGGCGCGTGAGCGGGTAATCGCGCAGGGCGTCGGCGTCTTCCTCGCGCAGGTCATTGAGGATGGCTTGCAGGGTGCGGCCCTTGACGAGCTTCATCGAGTAGAACAGCGGCATGCCGTCCTCCCACACGATGTCGTAAATCGGCACAATGTTGGGATGCGCCAGCTTTGCGAGCACTTGAGCTTCGCGCAGGAAACGGGCGCGCATGTGGGCGTCCGCATTGGCCTCCAGCAGCATGACCTTGATGGCCACGGTGCGGTCGAGTTTGCCGTCAGTCGCCTCCAGCACACTGCCCATGCCGCCGGAGGAGATCTCGGGGCCCAGTCGGTAGTTATCCGCGCCGAGCGGTGGGGGCAAGGAGGTTTCGTCGGCAGGATTCTCGGACATGAGCGGAAGTGTAGACCGTAGGTGGCGGAAATACAGACCCGGTTTGTGAGCGGGTGTTTCACCTTTTGTGAGGCGGTGTGCGCGGGATGTGGACGACTGTGGCGAAGCCCGGTCGTCTTGGGGAGGCGCGATGGCTTGGCGGCGTGCGAGCGTGCAAAGAGCCGGGCGGGCTTCGCCACACCCGGCCTACGGGGGGGAAGGAGTCACTCGCCTGCCAGCACGCTTTGCAACCACGCCAGTTCAGCGGGGATCTCATCCGGCGACATCACCGTTTGGGCCACTTCGGCGTGCAGCAGGCTGCGGAATTTCACACGGAGGCGGTGGATCAGGAGGCGGGTCGCGACTTCGCTGGAGCCGATCATTTGGGCAAGCTCGCGGCAGGAGGGCGGCTCCTTGTCCCACATCAGGTAGGGCAAAAGCAGGTCAAAGACTTCTTCCCGGCCAGCGGCCGTGTAGGCCTCGCGCAGTTTCTGCCGCACTCCCGCCAGAAGATCCTGTGCCCACACATGGGTGTAGAGCGCGTCGGGGTCGCTGACTCCCGCGGGCTCCAGTGCGTAGCGTTCTTCGGCGCCCAGTTCGTCAAAGGACACGTGTGGAATGCGCCCCCCTCTCTTCTTGGCGGCATCGTGGCGTCCTTGATCGCTGAGCAGGTGCCTCAGGACGCCCAGCAGCCAGGAGCGGAGCTTGCCTGCCTCTTGCTCAGCGTTGAGGAGCGCTTCTTCGGTGATGAGGCGCTGAAAAAACGCCTGTGTGAGATCTTGGGCATCGTGCTCGGTGCGGCCGCTGCGGCGCAGGTAGGCGTAGATGGGATACCAGTAGCTTTTGCAGAGCTCCTCCAACGCCCGGGCGGACTCGTCGCCATTCTTCGCCTGCACCGTGTGGACGAGGGTCCAGCGTGTGGAAGGAAAGGCTCCTTGGGGGAATGGCTCGGGGTGGGGCATGGGGGCAACTCGGGCAATGCCCATGGGCGCGATGCCTCCAAGCATTCAAGCGAAAATAGAGCCATCGATTGGCCGGGAGAGAAACGGGAAATTCGCCTTTTGGAGCGAAAAACCAAAAAAGGGTGGTCGATTTGTTGAAACACCGGATCAAAAACCGGGCCTGCAATGGGGAATGATCCCTTTCATCGCTTCAATTCCCGCCCGCGCGCCCATGTTCGTGGGATGCCGTGGTGTGGCGATGGCGGGAGGGAGGAAAAGGGTGGAAAATGCCTTCCTCCTTCGCTTTGCGGCCCTTATTGGGTGGACATCTTCGTTTGGAGCGCTTAGGGGAATGCGTCGCCTTCGGGCGATGTTTTTCATTTTTGCGCGATTCTGTCAGGATGCTGGCCGAGCTGATTTGAGATCCAAGCATTTTTGGACGTCTGAAAATTCAGTGAGATCACATCAACCAGGCTGCGGATGCCACTCATGTGTTAGCGCTCCGGCCCCAGAGTCGTTTCGGCGGAAGCGGGAACCCCGCTCGCAGCAGCGCGTTGGCAGACGGTGGCTTCAGGGTGCGCGGACCTCCGACCTTTTCAGGTTCGTCATTGAGCGTGTTGGCCATTCGTGGGCGCTTCATGACCCGCATCCTCCGTCGTGCGAAGCCATAGCCCCTTTTGTTTCTCCTGCTCCAATGATATGAAAACGCTCTTCTATACGATTCTGGTTTCGTTGCTGATGGGCGTGATCGTTCAGGCCTTCCCGCCCGCTCCCTATTACACGCTCTACGGCAGTGTTCGGGATCAGGTGGGGCAGACGCTCACGGCGGAAGGTGCAGTGCTCATCCTGCTCAAGGGTGGCGAGGAAATCGGGCGCACGCCGATTTCGAACCTGCAACTCGACCAGAACTACGAGCTCAACATCCGCATCGACGCGAACCGCAGCGGCACGACGATCTACTCCGAGAAGGCGCTCGCTGCGCAGGGCCTGTTCAGCCTCGTCGTCGAGATGAATGGTTCGCTGTTCTACCCGATCGAGGTCGCGGGCAACCTCACGGCGGGAAAAGGCGGCGAGCGCGTCCGTCTGGACCTCAATCTTGGCGAGGATTCGGATGGGGACGGACTTCCGGACATCTGGGAGCAGTGGCAGTTGTATCAGGCCGGTTACTACCCGGACGGCAACGGCAACTACCCGATCCATCTCATCGACCGCAATGGCGACCTCGATGGGGACGGCATGAGCAACTACCAGGAATACCTCGCGGGCACCTTCGCCGGAGACGCGACGGAGAAATTCGATCTCGCGATCAAGGCCAAGACGGCGACCCACGCCGAGCTCGAGTTTTACGCCATCACCGGCAAAACGTACACCATCGAGCGCAGCACCGACGCGAAGTCTTGGACCCGGATCCCCTTTGCGGCGGACACCGTGGCGGTGGGCGAAAATTCCCTGACGGCTGACAACGTCGGCCTCCGTCCCGCCTACGTCGTTCCCACGAGCGGCACCAATGAGTTTTACCGGCTGACGGTGCGATAGCGGGGGAGACGGAAGACGATCAGACAGCAGACACCAGACTTGAGCCTTTCATGAAACGGATCGATTTGATTTCAAACGAGCGATTTTCTCCCGCAGCAGGCTGCGGGAGGGAGAGCGGCAGCAGGCTGCCGCAGTCCAGGGGACTGATTTGCCTCCTCGCCCTTTTCTGCATCCTCTTCGCCGCCTCCGCGCAGGCGCAGTGGAAAAACGAGTCTTACTCGCTCAAAGGCGGCTGGAACTCCATTTACCTGCATGGCGATGCCAGTTACGACACGATTGAGAACCTGTTTACGGCGGCTGTTGAAGAGATCTGGCGCTGGAATCCGAACGATGAAAACACGGTGCAGTTCACCGAGTCGCCGCTGATCCCCTCCGCCGGAAAGAAGGAGTGGACGGTGTGGTATCGCACCCCGACGGGCGGGCAAGTCAACTCTCTTTCGACCCTGACCGGTCCAGCCGCCTATCTCGTGAAATGCTCGGGCACCATCGGCAATAGCTACCCGGTCACGCTCAAGCAGTCGCACCTGCTGCCTGCGAATTCGTGGGTGCGGAATGGTGCGAACCTCCTCGGTTTCCCGGCCAAAACCAGCGGCGGCAATCCGAAGTTCAGCACCTACTTCGCGACCTTCCCGGCGGCGATCGCGGCCAATACCAAGATCTTCAAATACATCGGCGGTCCATTGGGGCCGAGCAATCCGCTCCAGATCTTCTCTCCGACGATGGAGACGCTGGATCGCAGCCAGGGCTACTGGTTCTCCGCCGAGGTGGTGGGGAATTTCTACGCGCCGGTGGAGATCAGTGTGAATGGAACGGACGGTCTGGCCTTTGGCAGGACGGGATCGATCATTACCGCGCTGATTCGGAACCGCACCTCGGCCACCGTGACGCTGACCGTGACCCAGCAAAACAGTCTCTCCGAACCTTCCGGCGAGCCGGGTGTCACGGGTCCGGTGCCATTGACGCGCCGCACCTACAACACAGGCACGCAGAGCTGGGACGAGGCGCCCATTGGCGTTGCGTCCAGTTTCTCCGAGCTGATTGGCCCCAACAGCACGGTGGAGTTGAGTTTCGGCATCAATCGCGCCGATGCGTCGATGACCTCGGCGGCAGCAGGAGCCTACTTCGCCTCCTTCCTGAAGCTGACAGACAGCAGCAACTTGATGGAGTTTTATGTACCCGCCAGCGCCACCAAGGCCTCCCTCGCCGGGCTTTGGGTCGGGGACATCTCCGTCACGAACGTCGGCAACAAAGTCACCAATCCGGCGCGGGCCACCTCCACGGTGACCAATGGCGTTGTCACCAGCATCGCGATCGATGGTTCCGGCGGCTACGGCTACGAAACCGCGCCGACGGTGACCATCGCACCGCCTCCGGCCTCGGTGCAGGCGACGGCCACGAGCACGCGCACCGGGGCGGCGGTCACCGGCATCACGATCACGGATCGCGGTTCCGGCTACGCCACGGCGCCCACGGTCACCATTGCCCCACCGACCTCCGGCACCACGGCCACGGCGACAGCCACCATTGAGGCGGGGGTGATCAAGACGATCACGATTGGCGCGCAGGGCTCCGGCTACACCAGCGATCCCGTCATCACCATCTCCACCCCGCCGGCTGCGGGCAGTGCGGCCACCGCCACAGCCACCGTGGCCAGCGGTGCCGTGACGCAGATCACCCTCAACACTGGCGGCAGCGGTTATGCCATCGGCTCTCCGGCGGTCACCATTGACGCGCCTCCACCCCTGACCGGCACCACGACGCCGCGGCCGTTCTCCTTGCGCACCCTCCTGCACGTCCCGGACAGCGGGAATGCCGCGCTGCTCTCCCAGGTGTTCATCGGACAGCTCGCTGCGTAGCCGAATCCCGTGGGCCTGTGCACCCTGGAGTCGCTCTTGAAGCAGGATGCCAAGGCCACGGCCGCACGTCTCACCGCCGCTCACATGCCGCTGAAGCAGGTGATCACCAGCGGCTCAGGGACGGTTGGCCTCGGCAGCGTGCTCACCCGCGTCATCCAGACGCCCTACAATGACGCCACGAACCCCTTTGTGCATCAATACCACCCGGATCACGACAACAAGAAGCCGGGTGCCAAGCCGTCCGATCCTCTGTATCCGGCCGGGGTGGAGAGCTACGACATCACCCGCACCTGCGAGTTCACCTTCACCGCCAGCCCGCCGCCGGGCAGCGATGTCACCAGCGGCTGGGGCAGCACGGTCATCGGCGGCACCTACCGGGAGATCATCTCCGGCGTGCACCGCGATTCGCTGCAGGTGGACGGCACCTTCGAACTCCGCCGCGCCTCCGAGGACGGCACCCTCGTCACCACCCCCTGATTCCTCTCATCCGCACTTTCAAATCCGACAACTCAAACTCCGCCCACGCTTCTCATGAACACGACCACCGCCCACCGCCCTCCGCATCGCCGACTGGCGCTGCTGCTCCTCCTGACCACGGCTTCCCTCAGCCTGCTCACCCCGGCGGGTGCGCAGGTCGTTGCGCCCGTGCCCTCCGTCATCAATTATCAAGGCCGCGTCACCGATGGTGCTGGCGTGCCCATCGGCGGCGTCTCCGGCACAACGAACCGGAAGATCATCTTCCGCATTTATGATGCCGCCACCGGTGGCACGCGTTTGTGGACGGAGGAGCAGACCGTCACCATTGCGGCGGGTGAGTTCAGCGTTCTGCTTGGTTCCGGGATCAATGCCACGGGCACGGCGGCGGGTGAGAGTCGGCCTTCGCTGGAAGCCGTGTTCAGCAGCATTGCCAGCAGCCCCGGCGGGGCACGGTTCTTGGAAATCATGGTCGATGAAGGCGGCGGCACCATTGATGGCAGCGACGTGCCGATCTCCCCGAGGCAGCAGCTCACCACCACGGCCTACAGTTTCCGGGCCAAGTCGGCGGACAGCATCGCCAGCGGCACGGACCTGCAGCTCAATGCCAGCTCCGACTACGGCCTCGGCTACTACGGTGCTGGACGCACCTTCAATGGCACGGCCCTCGACGGCCCGGTGCTCTACGGTCTTTCGGGCGGGGCGCTTGGTTCCGTCAATGGCGCGAGTCAAAGCACGGCCCTGCGCTGGAACGCCGCCGGGCAGGTCGGCGTCGGCAGCGCGGATCTCTCAGGTGCCGACGCGACCAGCAAGCTCATTCTTCAGGGCGATGACAGCACCTCCCCGCCGAAGCATCTCACCATCCGTGGCAACACCACCAACAAGCGCCTCTACGTCGGCTACAACACCACCGGCAACTACGGCGCCCTCCAGGCCTACAATGGCACTTCCACGACGACGAACCTCCTCCTCAACCCCCTCGGCGGCAATGTCGGCCTCGGCTCCAGCACGCCGGGCTTCCCTCTGACTTTCAGTGATACCCTCGGCGACAAGATCAGCCTCAACGGCCAGTCGGGAAACAGCTATGGATTTGGCATTCAATCGTCGAGGCTGCAGATCCACACCGACGGAGTGGGCTCGGACATCCTCTTTGGCTATGGCAGCAGTGCCGCTCTGACCGAGACGATGCGAATCAAAGGGAATGGTAACGTCGGTATCGGGACGGTGGGCCCGAACGAAAAGCTGGAAGTCGCGGGCAATGTACGGATAAATCCGGGCCGATTGTCCCTCTACAACAACTCCGGCAATGGCGCGACGATGACCATGCAGGCCGGCCTTCTGAGCAATGAGATCCACGGAAACAGCGGGCCGGGAACGGACGCCGGGCAGCTGCGCCTCAGCGCCGGCGGGGAGACCAGCGCCGCCAACAAGACGGCCATCGATCTCTACGGATTTGGCACGAACGACATGCGCTTCTTCACCAACGGCACCGAGCGGGTGCGTGTGGCGAGCGGCGGCAAAGTCGGGATCGGCACTGTCAGTCCGGCCGGGATACTGCACGTCGCCGGAGTCGAAACCTTGCAGATGACGCTTGGCAGCCCGGCGGGAGTGACCTTTGCGGTCGGTAACAACACCGGCCAATACGGAATGAACTTTGGGGTCAACGGGAACGGGACCTCTTGGATTCAAGGAGGGAGAACAGACGGAATCGATACCGCCTATGATATCCATATGCAATCTAGCGGTGGTGCGGTGAAGGTGAACAACAAATTTGTGCCGGTGGGCGAAGAGAATCTCCGCATCATACGCGGAAACGTCTCATCGGTGGGCGGCATCCAGCAAGGCACTGGGTTTACGGTGACCAGGCTTAGCACCGGAAACTACCGCATTCACTTTACCGAGTACTTCCCTGGGAACCCCACCGTCACCGCCAATTGTCGCAATCAACAATGGGATAATTTTGTGGGGATCGTCGCGGTTACCGTCAGTTATGTGGACCTTAGAATGGTGGACGGCGACCTTTCAAGTGAACAAGACACGGACTTCAGCTTCATCGCGATTGGTCCCCGATAGGAGAGGCCAGCAAGCCCCCTCAAACCTTCTGGCTCTAAAAGCATTTTCACCTCCTTCATACCATGATTCGCTGCACTCTCTTCGTCCTCGGCTCGCTGTTCCTCGCATCCGGGGCGCAGGCGCAGTACGAGCTGAAGGCGGGCAACTTCAACGCCATCTACCAGGGGGCCTTGCCCGTGGGTGGCAATCAGGCCACGCAGCCGCAGAATCCTGCCGACAGTAACTTCCGCGCAGCGGGCGCGGTGACGGGTTCGTCCGGCGCGATCGATCTTTCTCCAACCGATGTCTGGCCAGCGGCTGCGGTTCCGGCGGCTCATTCCGAGCGATACCCCGCTGACAAAGCGGAATTGCACACCGTGACGGTCGTGCTCACGCGCAGCACCATCGGCGGCGGCTTTGCCTCCGGCGTGCCGCGTTATTCCTTGGGCGATGTCATCACGCCACCGCTGGTGCAGGCGGACGGTCTCACTCCGGCCCCGGCGGGCTATTGGCGGGCGAGGCCGGTGGGTCCTGGAGAATTGGTCGCCCCTTTCTACAGTGTTGGCGGCGGACTTCAGTCAGGGGGCACGACCCCGATCCCCACGGCCAATGTCAACGTGACCTCCAGCAACATGGGAACGACCACCGGCACGCTCGTTACCGTGGCAGCCACCGTGCCGGAACTCGTCGTTGGTGCCACCTTGCTTGGGCAACCGATTACAGACGTGACGGAATTGAATGTCACGCTCGCCGGTCCGGCCAACGAGGTGATCAACAGCAGCACGCCGCGCCCCATCTCACCCGCGCTGACCTACTACTACAGTCCGCACGCGGAAAAGGTCTATGCCTCCCAACCGGGCCGCGTCAATGTCCTCTGGGTCAGCCTCACAGCTACGGCCAACGGCGGCTATGAAACGCTGTCGGAGACCTTTGCCGTCTCCTCCAACACCAGCCTCCCCATTCGCACCATTTACTGGACGGAGGGCAGCTTCGACGGACCGAAGGTGCAGATCACCGATGGCCGAATCACCACGGTCAATCCGGCCTACTACAAGACGGTGCCGAAGGCCGTGGCCCAGGAGGTCAACATCCCCGGCTACACCCCGACCGCGCCGAACCTGACCACACTCTCCTTTGACAAGTACAACGGCAATGGCCTGCTCCATGCCTACAATGTGGAGGGTCGCATCTTCGTCGAGTATCTGGGCAATGTCCGCCTGGCACCGAATGTGTTCGACCAAGTCGGCTTTGACGTCGTCGAGCTGGTTCGAGTGCCCGCCTCCAATCGCACCATTGTGAATCTGGGCCAGGAACTGCGGCCGCACGATGGCAGAACCGATCTCACGGCCTCTCCAGTGATCAACGCCCAGCAGGCGGGCACCGGCAGCTACGGCAGCCTGCTGCGTGCGGACGGGACCACCGGCTACTACGCCGAGCGCGAGACCAGCCCGGCCAATAACCCTGACAATGGCGAACCCGCCTCCGTCGATGCCTACAACAAGGTCGTCTTTTACTGGCTGGAGACCGGCAGCTTCGGCATCCAGTGGCCGAAGTTTCAGGATCGCTACTGGCAGCGCTGGTCACCGGTCTTGGCCGACTACGCGCACTACACGGTGGATCCCACCGGCAGCACGGCGGACACCGGCGTCGGCTTCACGGGCGGCTCGCTGCCAGAGCTCGTTTATCAGGACGATCCCGCCCAGGCCGAGGCGCAGATCGACAACGCCACGCAGCGCCTGTTCGTTCAGTTTGCCGCCGGAGCGGACAAGCGGAACCGCTCCCTGCTCAAGTTCAGCAGCGCGGACGACGTTTGGTACGTGAATCTCTATACCCAGGCGGAGGATCGCGCGGTGGAGCTGGCTTCGACCTCGACCAGTTCGGCCGCTGTGACCACGACCATAACGGTTCCGAGCACGGCTGGCCTGACGGTCGGCATGGTCGTGAGGGGCGCGGGGATCACCGGTTCGGCCACCATTGTGAGCATCATTGACGAAACGCATTTCGAGTTGTCGCAGGCAGTTTCTTTGGGAACCACCGAATTCCACTATGAGATACTGACGATGAGTGTGACACCCGACATCGTCACCACGATCACTCTCTCCAATTCCACTACATCAGGTCTGGCTGTTGGAGACTGGATATGGAGAAATTATGGCGGAAGCGCATACGCGGGTGAGATCCTATCGATTTTAAGTTCGACTCAGTTAACCGCGAGACGACAGTCCCCAAACAATGGGACCTTGGAT
>CAXBNA010000043.1:0-33404 GCA_963976915.1 uncultured Verrucomicrobiales bacterium | reverse complement strand
AGCTCATCGAGGGAGGGAGGACCCGGAAAATGGTCGTCCATGAAGCGACGCCATGTGTCCTTGGTCTTGGCGGAGAGAAGTTCCTGAACTTGGTCGCCGCAATCGCCGCAGATCATGATGGAATCGAGGAGATGCGTGCCCTCGCACAAGCCGGTGATGACGAAGTCTTCAATGTTGTCGGCGCGGCGGGGGACGCCGCAAACCGAGCACTCATCGATCCCTCCCTGGTGGTGGATGGCCTGAGTGTGGAAGTCATTGAGGCGCTTTTTGGAATCATCGGAAAACTCGTCCATCATGGCGTTGCGACAGTGCTCGCAGAGTGCGTATTCGACGACGCATTCACCACGGCGGTAGGCTTTTGAGACCTGATAGCCGCCTTCGAAGTCGGACAGACTCTCACCGCATCGGGTGCAGCATTGGAATGGGCGATCCTCGTACTCGGAATAGAGATCCCGTGGAATCGGCGGTGGATCATCGTGTTCGGGATCGTCCATGACTCGTGGTTGCAACATGGCAGGGATTGGCCTCGTTTCACACGAAATCTCACGAAGGATTGATTGATGATGGAATCAGGAATGAAGATGACTCAATGGTTGGCGGCTGGAGCGATGCTCAGTGGCGGGTTCATGGTGGCTCAGGAAGCCGCCGACTCGGAGACGGTGGCGGCGCCAAAGCAGGAGTGGATCCACTCCAGGGGAGACATCTCGATGACAGGGCGATCTCCGGTATCGATCCAGAGTCCACTGAAACTGGCTTGGCAGATGTCGTTGATGGAGAAGCCGAAGGGAAGCAACGAGATGCTGGTTTCGGGAGCCATTGTTCGCGATGATCGGATCTATGTGGGCACCAAGGATGGGTTCTTTCACTGCCTGGAGTTGGAGACCGGGAAGGAGATCTGGAAAGCGGAGGCGCTGGGTGCGTTCGACGGAGCTGCGGCCTTTGTCGAGGATTTGGTGGTGGCCGGTTGCCAGGACGGATTCGTGTATGCGTGGAAGGCAGTCGATGGCAAGGAGGTCTGGAAGTTCGAGTCAGACGCGGAGATTCATGCGGCGGCGAACGTGTGGCAGAATCCCGACACAGGTGCGTGGAAGGTCTTGATCGGGAGCTACGACTACCAAGTCTATTGCCTCGATGCGAAGACAGGAAAGAAAGATTGGGCCGCAGAGACGGGCTACTACATCAATGGCGGCGCCGCGATCAGTGAGGGGAAGGTGGTGTTTGGCGGATGCGACTCGGTTCTTCACGTCCACGATTTGAAGAATGGCGAAGAGGTGCGGCAGATCGATGTGGGATCCTACATCGGCAACAATGTGTCGATCGCAGATGGGGTGATCTATGTCTCGCACTACGGCAATCTCGTGCAGGCCTTCAGCATGGAGGACGGGATGGAGATCTGGCAGTTTGGTGAGCGGGCGTTCGAGTACTTTGCGGCTCCTGCGATTGCGTCGAAAGTCATCCTCGTTGGAGGGAGGGACAAACGCTTTCACTGCCTCGACCGTGTGACGGGCGAGCAGGCGTGGGAGTTCCGTGCGCGGGACCGGATCGATAGCTCAGCAGTCGTCTGCAATGATGAAACGGTGATCTTTGGCAGCGACGACGGGTACCTTTACCAATTGGCTGTGGCCGACGGCAAGGAGCTCTGGAGCTACGAGATCGGAGCCCCAGTGAAGGCACCGCCAGCGGTGGCCGGGAAGTGGGTGATCGTGGGGGCGGATGACGGAAGCCTGTATGCGTTTTGTCCAGCTGGGGAGGAATAGCGCAAAGACCTTCCGGGGTGGGTCTTGGGCGCGGTTACTTGGCGCCCTTGGCGATGTCTTCGCAGGCACGGACGTCGAGTTTTCCGGAGGCCAGGACGGGGATCTCGTCGACGCGGATCATTTTGCGGGGAACCCAAAGGGGAGGCATGCCGCGCTCGAGGAGGCGGTAGCGCAGGTCGAGAATCTCTTGGGCTTCAGGGCCGCCCGGGATGGAAGAAATGAGGACGATGGCTTCGCCCTTTTCCGCGTCTGGCACTCCGACGATCGCAATGCACCGGGCGGACTCATTTTCAAGGCCGAGGGCTTTGACGAGGTTTTCTTCGACGGTTTCGTGGGGGACCATTTCCCCGGCGATTTTGGAGAAGCGTGACAGGCGCCCTTCAATGTAGAGGAAGCCGTCCATGTCCACGCGACCGATGTCGCCCGTGCGGAACCAACCGTCGGTGATCACGTCGGCAGTGCGCTTGGGGTCGTTGTGATAGCCGTTGAAGACGCTGGGGCCCTTGAACCAGATCATCCCGCTTTGATGAATGGACTGTGGCTCGCCGGTTTCGGGGTGAGTGATCTTGACGGCCAGTCCGGGCATGAGTTGGCCGACGGAGCCAAGGCGATAGGCGGGCAGCCAAGCGTGTCCGCTATCGTCGTCGCCGAGCGGGTCCGGGTCAGGAAGATTGACGTTGGTGACGGGCGATGTCTCGGTGAGGCCATAGCCTTCGAAGACGCGTTTTCCAAACTTGGCCTCAAAGGCTTCGGCGACAGTGGCGGGGAGTTTCTCGGCCCCGGTGACGCACATCTTGATGGAGTTGAGTTGCTCGCGATTCACTCCCCGGAGGTAGCCCCGGAGGAAGGTGGGTGTCGCGATCATCAATGTGACGCTGTGCTTGTCGATGAGCTCAGCAAGTTTCTTGGTCTCAATGGGGGTTGGGTAGGTGACGATGTTGAGGCCTTGAATGACGGGATACCAGAGGGTGACGGTGCAACCAAAGCTATGGAAGAGGGGGAGGCAGCCGAGAATGGTGTCCGAGGACTTCATTTGCAGCCGGTTTCCAAACTGAGCGACGTTGGCGAGGAGGTTGGTATGGCTGAGGGAAACGCCCTTTGGCTCGCCGGAACTTCCGCTCGTGAACAGCAGCAGGGCTTCTTTGTCGCCGCCTTTGCTTGGGACGCCGAGCACCCAGGCGAGGATGGAGGTGGGGAGAATCTTGCTGAGGATGAGCCATTTTCCAATCTGCGCCTTCATGCGTGGCAGCAGGCGTTCCATGAGGATGAGCTGCTTGGTCGGCGGCCATGGAAAGGCCTGCATCTTCCGGACGAGGATGTCTGCGGTGAGAAAGCGGTCGATATCCGCCTGACGGATGGCGGACTCGATGGAGGCCCGACCGGCGGTGAAGTTGAGATTCACCGGCGTTTTCCCGGCGAGGAACACCGCAATGTTGGCGATCATTCCACCCGCTCCCGGGGGAAGGATGATGCCCACACGAGGCTTTTGGGTTTCTTTGCGGATGACGCGGGAGAGGGCTGCCGCAGCGGCGAGGATTTGGTCGAACCGCACCTTCTTGTTGTCCTTCCCGTCGATCAGGGTCTGGCGGCTGCCGTGTTTTTTGAGTCCCTGAATGAGGACGTAGCCCAAGTGCTTTTTCAGAGCGGGCGCGACGGAGAAACACTGCTCGGACAGATGGAAGAGCGATTCCTGATAACTGGCAAGCGTACGCTGACCTCCCTCAAGAATGGTTCCGAAGGCCATGATGGAGTGGCCTTCTCCCCGGATTTGATCCGTGGCGAGAGCCAGATCGCGCTGGTGCAGCATGTAGACCGGAAGAATCGGCACCGGGGCCTGCATCAACAGGTCCAGAGTGTGGCCCGGGACCGTGGTCAGGGGTGCCGGACAGGCGGCGCCTTCAGCAGGAAGGTAAATCACGACACTGCCGTCCTTGGTGGCCGAGGCGATGGCCGACCGAAGCGCGGAGGGATCGGTCGAGGAAGGTCGGAAGGAGAGGGCGCTGACGTTCTCTTTCTCCAGATGCGCTCGGAGGAGGGGATGGAGTGCGGCACCTTCTTCGATCAGGTAAACGATGGACTCGCTTTTGAGAACCAGTTCGAGCCGGAGGAGGTCGAAGAAACTGAGTTGGCTCGGCACGATCAGATAGCCACCACTGGAGGGGAGGTTTTCGCGACCGAGCAGGGTCAGGTCTTTCAGCGTCACGACAGGTTCTTTGGCCATAGGTCTGGAGAAATGTGAGGGATAAGATGGAACCCGATCAAGACTCTGCCAACCGTGGATTGAGATTGGATCCTGCAAGAAGGAATCTGCCCGACCGTTCCAGATTCCTCCATGATTCGAAATCTATTCCTCTTCTCCCTCTTGGCTCTTGGCGGCGTGGCCTCCTCCCCAGCTGCTGATCTTCCTGACTCCTGCAAAGTCGGGTCTTTCTTTGCTGGATGCCAAGCATACACCTTCAAAAATTTCACCGTCATGGAGGCGATCGAAAAGACGGCCTTTGCGGGTGGAAAGACAATTGAGTTCTACAGCAAGCAGAAGCTCTCGCCGGATCAGCCAGACGTGATTTTCAATCACGATTCGCCTGCGGAGGTGCTGGAGCAGGTCAAGGCAAAGCTCAAAGCCGAAGGCATTACGGCGGCTGGGTATGGTGTGATCAAACTCGGGTTCGATCCGGTCGAGGACCGGCGCATTTTTGAATTCGCCAAACTCATGGGTATTGGCATCCTGACGACCGAGCCCAATGCGGACGCGCTGGATGGTGTGGAGCAACTGGTCAAAGAGTTCGACATCAAGATCGCGATTCACAACCACCCGCGTCGCCCCTTGGATCGGTCGTATCAATACTGGGATCCAAACTACGTTCTTAGCTTGGTGAAGAACCGGGACCCCCGGATGGGAGCCTGTGCCGACACCGGGCACTGGGTGCGTTCAGGACTCGACCCCGTGGAATGCATCAACCTACTCAAGGGCCGCATTTTTGACAGCCATTTGAAGGATCTGAACGAAAAGGGAAATCCTAAAGCCCACAACGTGCCCTACGGCACAGGCGTCTCGGACATTCCAGCCACACTCGCTGCTTTTGCCGCCCAAGGTTTTTATGGACCTGTTCACATCGAACATGAGGTCAACTGGGAAGACAATGTTGGGGAAGTGAAGCAGTGCCTTGATTACCTCGCTGCGTTCAAGCTTGCCAAGTAATCAAGCCTGCACGCAGGTCTCACCCCATATCCACGAGGATTTCACGGGCCTTGGCGCCATCGCCGGGTCCGATCACGCCTCGATCTTCCAGAAGATCGATCATTCTCGCGGCACGCCCATACCCGAGCCTCAATCGACGCTGCAGTAGCGAGGTGGAGGCCTTTTTCTCTTGGCGGATCACTTCGAGGCATTTTTCGAGGAGTTCTTCTTCCTCGGAACTCATGCCCTCATCACCGAACTCGTCGTCCCCGAAGTCGCCCGTGTCGTCATTGACTGCGACATCGTAGACGGGCTTGCCTTGCTCGACGCAGCAGGTCACGACGCCATGGATCTCCTCGTCCGTGACAAGAGCTCCCTGCGAGCGGATCGGCGATGAGCCGCCTGGCGGGACGTAGAGCATGTCTCCTTTTCCAACCAGATTCTCAGCACCCTTGCGATCGAGAATGACCCGGCTGTCCAGGGCGGATGCCACTTGGAAGGCAATTCGCGTTGGAATGTTGGCCTTGATGACCCCCGTGATCACATCCGCCCGTGGTGTCTGCGTTGCCACGATCAAGTGAATGCCCGCAGCGCGAGCCATTTGGGTGATCCGAGCAATGGCCACCTCGATGTCCGCTGGGGCGGTTTGCATCAAATCGGCCAGCTCATCGATGATCACGACGATGTAGGGCATCGTGTCGGGAATGACCAATTCCTGCGTTTTTGGCGCGGGCGGTGCGGCATCGCTGGTCCATTCCTCTTCGCCATCGATCATCCTTGGCTCGTCAGGATCGACGTCCAAGTCTGCGGCAAAGGAGGCGGACACTTCGGCGTCGTCGCCTTTTTCCTCCGCCAAGGCCAATGCGGCCGCCGCGCGTTTCCGATTCCGTGAATTGAAGGCATCAAAGTTCCGACATCCCTCTTGGGCGAACACTTGGTAGCGGTTTTCCATCTCCTTCACCACCCAGCGGAGCGCCATCAGGGCCTTCTTCGGATCGGTAACCACAGGGAGTGCCAAGTGGGGCAGGTCGGCGTAGTTCTGCATTTCGACGACCTTGGGATCGATCATGATGAAGCGGAGCTCATCCGGAGCAAAACGGCAGAGGAGGCTCGTGATGATGCAGTTGATGCAGACGCTCTTTCCGCTTCCTGTCGCACCCGCCACGAGCAGGTGGGGCATTGAGGCAAGATCCCCAATGATCGTTTTGCCATAGACATCCTTGCCCAGCGCCACTGGGATCCTGGCTTTGCCATTCTGAAAGAGGTCGTCCTCCAGCAGCTCCCGCACAGGAACGATCACCTTGTCGGTGTTGGCCAATTCGATCCCCACGGTGTCCTTGCCTGGAATGGGAGCCAGGATGTTGATCCGTTCGGCGCAGGTCGCCCGGGCTAAATCCGCATCCAGTGCGGCGATCCGGCTCACTCGAAGGCCATCCTCGGGGCGCACTTCGTAGCGTGTGATCGCAGGGCCGCGGGTGATGTCGCCCGGCTCGACCTTGATGCCGAAGCTGGAAAGGGTTCGGACGATGGTGTTTTGAACCGCCATCAGTTCACCCTGATCGGCGGCACCTCCGCCATCATCATCCGGCCAATCCAGCAGGTCCAGCGCTGGCAGCTTGTAGTTTTTGAACATGACCGTGAGGCTTCCAAGTGAGCCATGAGGGGCCTGCTCCATTTTCTGAGCCCGCTTTTTCTCCCAGACTTCGGACAAACGAGGCTTGTCCGCATTGCTGGCATGGGCCCGCACCGCATTGGCATCGATGATCTTGGGGGGAGGGGACTCAAACTTGAGCGGCAGTTCCATGGCCTCTGCTTCAGTGGCCTTCTTCTTGGCCTTCGCCGTGCGTCTGGGCTTTGAGGGCTCGCGGGCGTCTTCTTCGGCAATCATGGCCAGTTCACGCTGTCGCGCCGCTTCCTCCCGCTTGACCTCCCACTCCGCTATCCACTTCGGGATCGTTTCGCGAATCTCCCGGATCATCTCAAGCGGATGCAGGCCGGTGACCAGCAAAACGCCGCCCAGATAGGCTGCGCCGTGAATCATGGTGAGACCGCCGGTTCCCAGCAAGGTCGAAAAAACGCCGCCACCCAGCAGGTAGCCAATGCCTCCACCGCCGCCGAGCGGCAGACTGTCGTCATCGCCGCTGAACCAACCGTGAGCCTCCATCAGCGCGGCTGAGCTCACCACCAGAAGCGCGACGCCAATCCAGTGATGGGAGGCGAGGCGTACCTTCGAGTTCAGTTTGGCCACTCCCAGCCACGCAAGGCTGAAGGGCACGAGGTAGGTGGCCATTCCCATGAAGAACAGGGAGTAGCCGGCCAAAAGGGCACCGATCCGGCCCATGAAGTTCTTGGTCACCGCATTCGGAACGTCCGAAGTGCTCAGGTGGGACCATTCAGGAAGATCCCGCAGGTCGTAGGACATGAGCGCCAGCAAATACATGATGGAGGCGACGATGAGCAGCACCCCCACCACATCGTCCAAGGGACCATGTGAATCCTGGGTGCTCCGAGCGCGGGATTTTCGAGGACGAGCCATGTCAGTAGTTCAGAATAGCGGATTATTAAACTTATCAAAGTTTTAGTCCACTACAATCCCCCATCCAAGTCATGTTGATGCTGCCAAACCCTCGATGAGCCGCACGTTGCCCTGAGAGGATTGCCTTTTGAGAATGGGCTGCACCCGTCGAACCTGGCGTCTCGATCCATGGGCGGATCGTTTCTCTGGCATGATGAAATGGATGTCCATACTGCTTTTGCTGCTCGTCGGAATCGCGTCGTTTTGGTTGGTACGGAATTCCCGTGCGACGACGGAGTCGCCCGAATACGAAATCTTGTTCAAGGACGGCAAAATTGAGGTCCGCGAGTATCCCGAACTCCGGTTGGCCACGACGGTCACGCGTGGGAGTGGCAAGAACGGCAGCTTCATGACGCTGTTCCGCTTCATTGACGGCGGCAATTCGGCGTATCAGAAGATCGCGATGACATCCCCAGTGCTCATGGAGGCGGGGGCCGAGCAGACGACCATGAGTTTCATTGTGCCCAAGGCGACGGCTGAAGCTGGTGTGCCTGAGCCCACTTCCGATCAGGTTACGATACGGGCCCTCGCCGCGAATCGCTTCGTGGTGCTCCGGTTTTCAAGAAGGGGAACTCAGGCTGCGGATGAAGAAGCAGCCCTGTCGGCATTGCGGGCATGGGTCGAGGCACAGGGCCTGACGGTCGATGGCTCGCCATTGTTCGCGTACTATGATCCACCCTGGACGCCGTTGTTCATGAGGCGGAACGAAGTCATGCTGAGATTGCCTCCAGAGCAGGAACTGCCATCTCGTGATTCATGAGCATGTTGTTCACTGGGCGAAACATCGACTTGCACTGTCCGCATTGGTTATTATGATGACGGCCCTTCGCAGTGAAAGGCGCCTGTAGCTCAGCTGGTAGAGCAGAAGACTCTTAATCTTTTGGTCGTGGGTTCGAATCCCCCCGGGCGTACCACTGGGAAATAGATCGAGTGGAATGAAGCCTCGGTCCGTGACCGGCCTTTGACAGGTCCTTCATTCGCTCCATGCTCGATCTGTGGCTGACTTTTTGACACTCGACGACTTGCGGGCTTGGAACACAGTGAAGGATCGTTTTGATCCTCCGGCTCGATTTGCCGTCATCGGCGATCCGATCGGGCATTCGCGCTCTCCCCAAATGCACAACCCAGCCTTGGCTGCCGTGGGGGCGAACGCGCAATACATCCGTGTCCAAGTTCCGGTTGGGAGCGTTCCTGAGGCGTTTCGTTTGTTTTCTGAAGCGGGCTTTTTGGGAGTGAACATCACGATTCCCCACAAGTTCGAGGCCCTCGACTCGGTGGATGAGGTCGATCCGCTGGCGCAGCAACTGGGGGCTGTGAACACACTGGTCATCCGGGACGGGCGAATGCTGGGCTACAACACCGACGGGCCAGGGTTTCTACGGTCGGTTGAAGAGGTGTTTGGGGTGGATCTTCGGGATCTCCGGGTCCTGGTCTTGGGCGCGGGAGGGGGAGCGGGGCGGGCCGTTGCCGTTCAGTGCGTGCTGCATGGCTGCCGAAAACTGCTTCTCGCAAACCGAACGGAAGCGAAGGCTCGAGCCTTGGCGGCGGAGTTGGACGACATGGTTTTGCCCGGCGGCGTTGAGCGGGCAGCAATGGAAACGGCCCAGTGGGGTGCGGAGGCGCTTCGGCAGCCTCTGGCCGACGTCGATTTGATCGTCAATGCGACGTCGCTGGGCATGAAGGCGGGGGATCCTCCACTGATTCCAATCGATGCGCTTCGACCGGACCACTTTGTTTTTGACATGGTTTACGGATCGCAGACGCCGCTGATCGAAGCCGCCAAACAGGTCGGAGCCAAATGGGTGGATGGCCAGACCTTGCTGCTTCATCAGGGAGCCATTTCCTTCGAGCACTGGCTACAGAGACCCGCGCCACTGGAGGAGATGCGCCGGGGTTTGGCCGCGTCATAACCCTGTGAGTTTTGAGGGGAGTTTGTGGTGGGGATTGCTGGAGATCAACGATCTACGGATGATTTGAAATTAGTTTAGTTGAGTGACTAAGTTGAGCTCTTTCTCGCAACCGATGTTGGTTGGGATCTGGAATCAAACGAGATTTTTTTCTTGGTCGGACTAGGTGACTTAGTTTGAAGGTGAGTTGGGGAGGTTGCGATTTCGGATTGCTTGGAACCACTAGCGAACGAGGGCCAAGCTCCTGATGTGTTCGAGAGGTTGATTTTTGGGTGGGATGCGCTTCCTGTCCCTCCCCCAATCTCCAGCCATGTCCAACGAACGTAAAACTCTCGAAGAACGCGCCCAGATGTCCGATCTGGAGCGCCTGCGCCACTCTGCAGCCCATGTGATGGCGACGGCCATCCTGCGGCTTTGGCCGAGTGCTCAGTTCGCCTACGGACCTCCGATTGAGAGTGGGTTCTACTATGACTTCGATTTGAAGGACCACCGGATCACACCGGAGGATTTTGAGAAGATCGAGGCGGAGATGAAGAAGATCGCCAAGGAGAATCAAAAATTCGAAAAGGTGATCATCGGTCGCGACGAGGCAAAGGCCCTGGCAGAGAGTGGTCGCTTGGGAGGCTTGTCCGAGCGTCCGGGGAACCAAAGTGTCTTCAAGCTGGACCTCATCGACAAGATTCCAGAAGGCGAGGAAATCTCCTGCTTCAAGAATGGTGACTTTTTGGATCTCTGTGCGGGGCCCCACGTGGGCTACACCAGCAAGTGCAAGAACGTGAAACTGATGAGTGTTTCGTCGTCCTTCTACATGGGCGACGACTCGAAGCCCCAGCTTCAGCGCTTGTATGGTACCGCCTTCCCAACTCGCGAGGAACTGGATCAGCATCTGGAGCGTCTCGAGGAGGCGAAGAAGCGGGATCACCGGAAGCTGGGCAAGGAACTGCAGCTCTTCGCCATCGATGAAAAGGTGGGCCAGGGTCTGATCCTGTGGATGCCGAAGGGTGCGGTTCTGCGTCAGGAGCTACAGAATTTCATTTCCGAGGAACTGACGAAGACGGGCTACTCCCAAGTGTTCACGCCGCACATCGGAAAGCTGGACCTGTATCGCACCAGTGGTCACTTCCCATACTACAAGGACAGCCAGTTCGCGGCGATTCCAGAGAAGGATCAGTTCGACAAACTGGCCGACGAAGGCTGCACCTGTGCAGATTTGGCGGCGGGAATGGAGGCGGGCGAGATCGATGGGTACCTGCTCAAGCCGATGAACTGCCCGCACCACATCCGGATCTATGCGCAGACGCCGAAAAGTTACCGTGAATTGCCGGTTCGATTGGCAGAGTTCGGCACGGTGTATCGTTGGGAGCAGAGCGGGGAACTCGGTGGGATGACCCGTGTCCGGGCGTTCACCCAGGATGACGCGCACTTGTTCTGCACGCCTGATCAAGTCGAGGAAGAAATCATTGGCTGCCTGAAGCTGGTGAAGAAGGTCTTGGAGACGCTCGGCATGAACGACTATCGCGTGCGGGTGAGCCTGCGCGATGCGGACAGCAGCAAATACGTGGGCGATCCGGCAAACTGGGACAAGGCGGAAGACGCCCTTCGGAAGGCGGCGGAGTGGCTCGGAGTGCCCTTCACGGAAGAGCCGGGAGAGGCGGCGTTTTATGGTCCGAAGATCGACTTCGTTGTGAAGGATGTCATTGGTCGTGAATGGCAGTTGGGCACCGTCCAAGTGGACTACAATCTGCCGGAGCGTTTCGGTCTGGAGTACATCGGCGCGGACAACACGGCCCATCGGCCCGTGATGATCCACCGTGCGCCGTTTGGCAGCATGGAGCGGTTTACTGGCGTGCTGATCGAGCACTTTGCGGGGCACTTTCCCGTCTGGTTGGCTCCTGAACAGGTGCGTGTCTTAACGGTCTCTGAGAAGAGCGATGAATTTGCGGAAGGTGTCTTTTCGAAGCTCAAAGACGCGGGTTTGCGTGTCACCTGGGATCGGGATCCGGCGAAAATCGGTGCCAAGATCCGGAATGCCCAACTCGACAAGGTTCCCTACATGCTCGTCATCGGTGAGAAGGAGGCGGCCTCGGGCGGCGTGGCGGTGCGTCACAGCCGGAAGGGCGATCAGGGGGTGCAGTCCGTGGATGACTTCGTGGCAACGGTGACGGCTGAGGCGAAGGAGCGGTCGCTCTAGGGGCCAGAGTTTGGATAAAGTTGGCCATGGGGCCTTCTTGGATCGGCGGCCCGTCGGTCGGTCATGGCTGTGGCGTGGGAGTTTCCGTGCGGCTCAGCGGTCGGCGTGCAGAATCATGAGTTTTTGCCAAATCTTGCGAGAGAGACCGGTGGTGAGCTCTTCGATCTCGTTGACGGCCGTCAGGACGACGGAGTCGTCGAAGCGCTGGAGGTAGAGGGCGGCGAGTTTGCCAACGAGGGATAGCATTTCGGAGCAGTAGTCGAGGTAGCGTGAGAGTTCCTCCGGGGAGAGGCGGTCCACGGGGGAGGATTCGGTGGCGACGAGTTTTCCGGAGGCGCGGCGGGGGTCTTTGGTGAGTTGATGCATGTCGATCACGTGCGCGACAGATCGGAGTTCATCGAGTGCTTCCATGGCGCGGCGGCGTTTGACTCGTGTCTCGAGCGTAAAAAGGAAGAAGATGCCGGCACCGATGAGGACGACGTCATTGATGCCGGCTTCAAGGACTTGGATGAATTCGATCCAGTTGAGTTGTCCGGGATCCACTCGAACCGCGGTGACAGTGCTGGCGATGCCGGTGACGATGAACAGGATGCAGACCAATCAGAACGCGGATCCAGATGATGGGTTCGGCGGCACGGTTGACGCGGTAGCTGATGTCTCCTGCGATGTTGCAGACATGACGAGAAACCTTGAAGAGCCCTGCCTGAGGGAAACGATCACCGATTCGGTCGCTGAGTTTCTCCAGAGTGTCCAGCAACCGCTCCGGGTGGAGTGATGAATACTCGCCTGAGTTTGAGGATGAACCGGAGGCGGTGTTCATGCGGGACGATTCAATCAGGGCTGCTCTTGACGGCAGGCGGGGCAGGTGCCGAAGAACTCGAGTTCATGGTAAATTCCAGTGTAGCCGGATTCATCGGCGACCTGTTTTTCCAAGGCCTCAACTGGGCAGGCGAGGCAGAGTTCCTCAATGCTCCCACATTGACCACAAATGAGATAGTCGTGGTGCTGCCCGGGAAAGATGACGGCGTAGTAGGCCGACCGGTCGTGGAGGCCAAGTCGGCGAAGGATGCGCCGTTCTTCCAACTTCTGCAGAAGGCGATAGACGGTGGCCTTGTCGGCGCCGCTGGAGAGCAAGTCGGAGGAGGCGATCTCCGACAGCGTCATCGGCTTTGATGAGTTGGCGAGGATGGTGAGAACATTGGCGAGGGCGCGCGTCTTCCGAAGTCCACTTTCGCGGGCGCGATCCATCAGGGCGGAGACGAGCTCGGTTTTTGGCTGATGGGCAGTGTGGTGATTGCAGTGGAGGATGTCAGAGGACATTTGGCGATGGTGGACTTGTAGGCGGTGGGTGTCTGTGGTGAAGCGGAAAAAGTCACTCCATCACCCGGGCTCCGGCCTTGGATAGCTCGGTCACGAGTTTCTTTGAGGCGGGGGTGAGGGGATTGCCTGCGAGGTAGATCTCGCAATAGGGACTCCAGCGGCGTTCGCCCGCGTGATCGGTGGTCCACATGCGATGCAGTGGGGCAAGGTCTTGAATCTTGTTGTTTTCGAGGAAGAGGAATCGGAGTTCCTTCAGGCCGTTGAGCGGGGAGAGGTCGGAGACTTGGTTGTTCTTGAGGGAGAGCATCGAGAGCCACCGGAGCGCATGGATCCCTGCGATGTCAGTGACTTGGTTGCCTTCCAGGTAGAGAGTCCAAAGCTTTGGCAGGGCAAAAAGCGGTTTCGGATCGGTGATCTGATTGCCAGCCAAGTAAAGGGAGGTCAATGCCTTGATCCCGCCCAAGGGCGCGACATCGGTGACCTTGTTGCCCGTGAGTTCGACGTATTGAAGGCCCTTGCAGGTCGCAAGGGGCTGGATGTCGGTGATTTGGTTTTCGGCGAGGTCGAGGAATTGGAGCCGCTCAAGCCCGGCGATGGGTTTGAGGTCGGTGATCTGATTTCCAGGCAGCGTCAGGGAGGCAAGGGCCTTGCATTGTTCCAAGCCCTTCAGGCTCTTGATTCCAAGATCGCGTCCTTCGATGGTCGAAAGGTTGGTCACGTCCGCCGCGACGATGGGTTCCTGACTGTCGCGTTTGGAAAAGACGTGACGACGGACGGCGGCTTCAAGCTTGGGATCTGGAAAGAGCGGGGCGGGCTTGGCGGGTGCGGGTTTTGGCGTGGGCGGTGATTTCGCGTCGGCCTTGGCGGGCGCGGGTTGTGGTGGGGTGGCTTTTTTGGCAGGGGTGGGCGTGGTTTTTGGCGGACTCGAAGCCGGGGGAGCCTTTGCCGCAGGTTTGGGCGAAGTCGGAGTGGCTGGAGCCTTGACGTCTTGCTTGGCGGGAGGTGCTTTCGTCGGCGTTGGCGAGGGTTTTGCCTCTGTCTTTGCGGGTGCCGGAGTTGCCGGTGCCTTCGGGACGGATTTGGGAGGGGTGGGTTTGTCCGCTAAAGGCGCAGGCTTGGGCGCGAGCGGCTCAGTGGGAGCCTTCTGGGCCTGTGCCGAAGCCAAGGTTGGGATGAGGAGAAGGGCGGCGAATTGGCTGAGGATTCTGGTCTTCATGGGGTGGAAACGGAGGTTGGATGAAAAGATACGCTGCCATCCGGTTGCAAATTAACACGAATGGTCCTCTATGCAGGTATCAATGGTTGCCATCATCGTGATACTGGAGATCGATCCTGAGCGGGTCGACGAGTTTTTGGAAGTCATTACTGCAAATGCGGAAGCATCGCGGAATGAACCGGGTTGTCTGCGTTTTGAGGTCTCGAAGCAGGCGGATCAAGACAACCTGTTTGCTCTGAGCGAAGCTTATGTCGATCACGATGCGATGATCGCTCACACGCAGACGCCTCACTTCGCCCAATGGAGAGAGAAAGCGGCGACTGGGTTTGTCCTGAAACGCTGGGCCGTCAAGGGTCCCGTTTTTTCACCCGCAAAATGAGCGTCATTCGATTGATTTCCGTCCGTGCGGATTCTTCCGCCGTAAGACTCTGGATACCTACCTTTCGCCCCCCCCACCCCTCCCGATCATGAGCGCCACGCTGCCTTCGCGCGCCAATTCAGAAATTATCGAAGCCAAGTACTCGGATTGGAAAAGTGATCCCAGCCGGGTTGAGCCGGCATGGTCTTCCTTTTTCGAAGGTTTTGAATTGGGCATGGCCCACCTCGAAGAGAAGAAAAAGGAGGCGGCCGCAGGCGACGGTGGTCTGTCCGAAGAGACCCTGAATTATCGGATGCGCGTGTCGAACGCGATCCACAATTTTCGTGCATTGGGGCATACCGCAGCTTGGTTGGACCCCTTAAGTGAGGCGGCACCCGAGGTGCCATCGCTCACCCTGGAAGGGCTTGGATTCACCGAAGACGAACTGAATCGTCCTGTGACGACGCATCTCTTCCGCCCGGGCAAGGCGATGACGCTGAAGGAGATGTTGGAAGATCTCAACAACGTCTACTGCAACCGGACTGGCTTTGAATACATGCACATCCACAACCCCGAGGTGCGGGGATGGCTGATGGATCGGATCGAGTCACCGCAGCCGGATGACTATCCGGACAATGACGGGAAGGTGGATGTGCTGCGCTGGCTTCTGGAGTCGGAGACCTTTGAGAAGTTTCTGCATCGTCGCTACGTGGGGCAAAAGCGCTTTTCGGTCGAAGGCGGTGAGTCTGCTCTCGTCGCCTTGGAAACGATCCTCGAGATGATGCCCAAGATGGGAGGCGACGAGATCGTCATGGGCATGGCCCACCGGGGCCGACTGAGCGTGCTGGCCAATTTCCTTCGCAAGCCGTTGGAAGTGCTGTTTTACGAATTCTCGGAAAACTATGTGCCGAACATGGTGGGCGGTGACGGTGATGTGAAGTACCACCTCGGCTTCGATACGGTACGTGAGACAAAATCGGGCGATAGGGTCTCCATCATGCTGGCGGCCAACCCAAGCCACCTTGAAGCCGTCAATCCCGTGGTGGAAGGCAAGGCACGGGCGAGACAACGTTTTCTGGGTGACACCAAGGAGCGCAAGAAAGTGATCCCGGTGCTGCTTCATGGAGACGCGGCATTTGCAGGTCAAGGGGTGGTTGCAGAGACGCTCAACCTTTCCCAGCTTCCTGGATACTCGACGGGTGGAACGATTCACTTGGTGATCAACAACCAGATTGGGTTCACCACATTGCCGGCCGATGCACGGTCCTCCGACCACTGCACGGACGTGGCCAAGATCATTGAAGCACCTGTTTTCCATGTGAACGGGGATTGCCCGACAGAGGTGGCTCGTGTGGCCAAGTTGGCAATCGAGTTTCGCCAGCGTTTTGGCAAGGACGTGGTGATCGACTTGGTGTGCTATCGTCGCCATGGGCACAACGAGACCGACGAGCCTGCTTTCACCCAGCCGAACATGGCGCGTTCCATCGCGGAACATCCTTCGACAGCGACGCTCTTCCGCAAGGAACTGATTGAAGCTGAGGTCTTGACGGAGGAGGGAGCCGACGCGCTTGAGAAAGAGTTGGTGGACGAACTCGAAGTCGGATTTGATGATTTGGCGGCGAAGGAGGGCGGCAATCCGTTTGAAGGATCCACAGCTGAACCGCAAGAGGCCTATGATTACAAACCGGTGCAGACGGGCGTTGCCTTGGACCAGTTGAAAATGGTCGGCGAGGGGCTCCTAAGGGTGCCGGAAGGATTTCACCTTCATCCTACGATTGAGCGCCGATTTCTCGCGGCCCGCCGGAAGGCGCTTGAGAATGGTGAGGGCATTGACTGGGCCTACGGGGAGTCGCTCGCGTTTGGGACCCTGCTTTGTGAGAACTTTGGCGTGCGTCTTTCCGGGCAGGACAGTCGCCGGGGCACGTTCAGCCAGCGTCACTCGGTTTTCTACGATTCAGAGACTCGGGAGCGCCACATTCCTCTTCAGCATCTGGCTGAGGATCAGGGCAAATTCTGTGTCTACAACAGCCTGCTCTCCGAGGCCGCCGTGCTTGGCTTTGACTACGGCTACTCACTGTTGGCGTCGAACGTGTTGATCAGCTGGGAGGCGCAGTTTGGTGATTTCGTCAATGGTGCCCAGGTGATCATTGACCAGTTTCTTTCCAGTGCGGAGAGCAAATGGCTGCGACCGTCACACCTCGTATTGCTCTTGCCTCACGGGTACGAAGGGCAGGGGCCGGAACACTCCAGTGCGCGTTTGGAGCGGTTCCTCCAATTGAGTGCGGACGGCAATTGGCAGGTCTGCAACTTCACCACTCCGGCTCAATACTTCCATGCCTTGCGTCGGCAACTCCATCGCAATACCCGGAAGCCACTCATCGTGATGACGCCGAAGAGTCTGCTGCGCCATCCAAGGTGTGTGTCCAAACTCTCCGACATGGTGGAAGGGACGACCTTCCGTGAGGTGTTGGATGATGATCTTTTGGAAAGCCCTCCCGAGAGAGTGACGCGATTGATTCTATGCAGCGGCAAGGTCTATTACGACCTGATCGCCTACCGTGAAGCGAACAACATTCGGAATGCGGCGATCATTCGCATCGAGCAGTTGTATCCGCTGCACTACGAGATGCTGAAGGAGATCGTTGCCCGCTATCCTCTGGCGCAGAAAAAATGGATTTGGTGCCAGGAGGAGCCCGAGAACATGGGCGCGTGGAGTTACATCCGCTGGAGGCTGGAGGACATTTCCCACCATCCGGTCCGCTATGCGGGTCGCGAGCGCAGTTCGAGCCCGGCGGCGGGTTCCAAGGTCATTCACACTCACGAGCAAGAGAAACTCGTCGAGGACGCTTTCAACGTTTGATCCAACGCTTTCATCAATCTTCAAAAATCCGTTCTATGGCTTCTGAAATCAAAATCCCCGCACTTGGCGAATCGGTCGCCGGTGGCATGATCGCCAAATGGCACTTCAATGATGGCGACATCGTCAAGGCGGGCGACATCCTGTTGACCCTCGAGACGGACAAGGTGGCTGCCGAAGTGCCTGCCGATGTGGGTGGGCAGTTGACACGCAGCCGTGCTGAGGGCCACGAAGTCGAAGTCGGCAGTGCGGTGGGGACAATTGATGAGTCGGTCAGTGCGGCCGAGGCTGCACCGGCCTCCGATAAAACCGACGAACCGAAGCAAGAAGAAGCTAAGACGGAGGATACGCCGAAGAAAGAACCCTCCGCTGATCCTGCGCCTGCCGGCTCTGAGTCCGCAGCACCTGCTCCGGCGAAGGAGGCTCCCGCAAAACCCGTCGAGAAGCCCGCACCCGCACCTGCGCGGCCTGAGGGGCGTGAAACGCGCAAAAAGATGTCGCCTCTCCGCCGGAAGATCGCGGCGCAGTTGGTCTCAGCGCAGCAGAGTGCGGCTCTTCTGACGACCTTCAATGAATGTGACATGAGTCACGTCATGAGCATGCGCAAGGGGCTCCAAGAGGGTTTTGTCGCCAAACACGGGGTGAAGCTCGGATTCATGTCTTTCTTCATCAAGGCCGTGGTTGAAGCCTTAAAGGCCGTCCCTCAGATCAATGTTCGCGTCGATGGGGATGAGATCGTTCAGCAGCACTTCTATGACATTGGTGTGGCCGTGGGGACCGAGAAGGGGCTGATTGTTCCCGTGCTTCGTGACTGCGAAGAGAAATCCTTCGCTCAGCTTGAGCAGGACATTCTGGATTACGCTCAGAAAGCTCGTGATGGCAAGGTGCAACTCGCCGACTTGACGGGCGGTGTTTTCACCATTTCGAACGGTGGAGTTTATGGATCCCTCCTCAGCACACCGATTTTGAACCCGCCCCAAAGCGCAATTCTTGGCATGCATACCATTCAGCAGCGTCCGGTAGCCGTTGATGGTCAGGTGGTTGTGCGCCCGATGATGTATTTGGCGCTGACTTACGATCACCGCGTCGTCGACGGCAAGGAGGCGGTCAGCTTTTTGATTCGCGTGAAGGAGTGCATCGAGAATCCTGCTCGCATGCTGGTGGGAGCATGATATTTTTCTGAACGTTCGTCGGGAGTGCGCTTTCGGAGACGTAGAGAGCCAGACGAATGACCCCAGCCAACGCAAAGAATCCAAGCCAACCTTCCGCTGACCTGACCACGACTCCTCACAAAGGAGGCATGGTATGGTTCCGGAACAAGTTCTTGGCGGGCTTGGCGCTGGCGGCACCGATCACGGTGACGATTTGGATTCTGACAATCATCTACAATCTGCTTCACGGATTGAGTGATCCACTGCTCCAGTTTGTGGCTGCTCAGACCAATGAACTGGCAGGAAAGGTGGTCATCGACATTGAGGACCCGGCCTTCAAACTGCTGGCTCGATGTGTCGCCGTCGTGATTCCCATCCTGGCTCTGATCGCGCTCGGGGTGATGGCTACGAATGTGATCGGGGTGAAGATCGTGGAGGCAATGGACCGGCTTCTTTTGAGGATTCCATTTCTCTCGTTCATCTACCGGTCGCTCAAGCAGGTCATTGAGGCCTTCAAAGGGTTGGGTGCCACCCAGAATTTCAAGCGGGTGGCTTACATCGACTATCCCGTTCCGGGCATGCGGATGCTTGCCTTTGTGACGGGTCAGTTTGTCGACGGTCACAGCGGACGACCCATGACGACGGTCTTCATGCCCACCGCACCCAACCCCATGAGCGGGCTGCTGCTGGTGGTGGATTCGGACAAGGTGACGGATGCGCCTGTCACGATCGAAGAGGCCATGAAAATGATCTTTTCAGCCGGATTGGTGGCCCCGGAAAGTCAGGGCCGTGTGGTTCATCCGGGGGACACGCTTCCGGTCGAAACCTCTCCTGCACTCGACGACTTGGATTTGGTCGATGAACTCGAGGATTCCGAGATGTTTCTTCCCGCAGGATTGCCTCGCGCCGAGGATTTCGATTCAGGCGACAATGAGTTGCTGGCGTCGACCTTCGAGGTGGATTCCATCGGTGGCTCTGGCAAGCGTTGGCTCAAGGTGCCTTGGCGTCGGCGATAAGCAGGGTTGAGAGAGTCGTTCCTCGTTGACACGGAGGGGATCATGCGTGCCTTGGAGGCCGATGAAGTCCTACCGCCTCAACCGCTTGTTCAATGCCACCTCCGGCCGCTGCTTTGATGTGGCGGTCGACCACGGATTCTTCAATCAGCCTGGATTCCTTCATGGGATTGAGGACATGCGAAAAGTCATCGCGACTTTGGTTGAAGCCGGTCCGGATGCGATTCAGCTAACCGTCGGTCAGGCAAGGCATTTGCAGGAAGTGCAGGGGCGCCAAAAGCCAAGCCTGGTACTGCGGACCGACGTCGCGAACATTTACGGCAAGGAACTGCCTGAGACGCGCTTCAGCCTCATGATCGAGGAGGCGATGTTGCAGGCCGTGCGACTGGATGCAACCTGCGTGTGTGTGAACCTGTTTCAGATTCCCGGTGCCCCCGAAGTGCACGCCCAATGCGTGGAGAACATTCTGAAACTGAAGCCTGAGGCCGATTACTACGGGATGCCGATGATGATCGAGCCGCTCGTGTTTCAACCGAATGCGAAAGCCGGTGGCTACATGGTGGATGGTGATCTGACGAAGATCATGTACCTGGTCCGCCAAGCGGTGGAGTTGGGTGCCGACATCATCAAGGCGGACCCGACGGATGATGTCAGCCTCTATCACCAAGTGGTGGAGACAGCGGCTGGAATCCCGGTCTTGGTGCGTGGAGGTGGGCGTGTCAGTGACGAGGAGATCCTGAAGCGGACCCAGGGCCTTTTGGAACAGGGCGCAGCGGGGATTGTGTACGGTCGGAATGTGATTCAGCACCCCAATCCGTGCGGCATCACGCGCGCCCTGATGGCGATGGTCCACGATGGTGCCAGTGTGGAGCAGGCTTTGACGATGGTGGAATCATGAAGACCGTTGGCGTTGGAATCATTGGTGGAGGCCTCATGGGCCGGGAGATGGCAAGCGCCTTTGGCCGCTGGTGCGCGTTGACGGATGTCGAAGTACGTCCCGAGTTGGTGGCGGTTGCGGACCTGGTGGAGCCAGTTCGGGAATGGTTTCGCCGGATTCCCTCGTGCGCACAGATCACGGGGGACTACCACGAATTGCTTTCAAATCCCGAGGTGGATGTGGTTTACGTGGCTGTGCCGCACAACCTTCACGAGCAGTTGTATGTCGATGTGCTGAAGGCAGGGAAAGACCTCTTTGCCGAGAAACCCTTCGGAATGGACTTGGAGTCCTCTCGCCGCATTCTTGAAGCGTGCAAGGCATCGGGGCGCTTCGTCCGCTGCAGTTCGGAGTTTCCGTTTTTCCCGGGAGCTCAGCGGGTGATGCAGGAGGCTCGATCAGGGCGTTTGGGCCGGGTGCTGGAGATCGTCTCCGGCTTTCATCACAGCAGCGATCTGGATGCCACCAAGGCGGGGAACTGGAAGCGGTTCAGTCGGACCTGCGGCGAGATCGGCGTGCTGGGCGACCTCGGGATGCACGCGTGTCACATCCCTCTGCGGATGGGATGGCGACCGCAGAAACTCTTCGCTCAGCTCCAGAAAGGCTATCCTCAGCGCCCCGATGGGAAGGGTGGCGTTGTGGATTGCGACACGTGGGACAATGCCCTCCTGAGCTGCTGGACGGACATTGACGGGCAGAGCGTGCCCATGCGTCTGGAGATGAAACGGATGGCACCCGGCGAGACGAACACCTGGTTCCTCGAAATTTTGGGAACGGAAGGGGGGGCTCGCTACAGCACCAAGGAGCCGAAGACACTGTGGTTGTTCGAAGGCGGGAAGGAGCAGTTTTGGAAGAAGACCGATCTCGGCTTTGGAACGCCTTTCAAAGCCGTGACAGGTGGGATCTTTGAGCCGGGTTTCCCCGATGTCATTCAACAAATGTGGGCGGCGTTCTTGGCGGAACGCGATGGCTCCCTTGGAGATCGAATGGGTTGCGCGACACCGGAAGAGGCGGTCGCCTCCCAGGAGATCTTTGCGGCGGCGCTGGAGTCGCAGCGTGCGGGGCAGGTCGTGGCACTCTAGAGGCGGCTTTACGCCAGCGTCGTGCACTCCTTGAGTCCCTTGCGGACGCTGGCCCAGGGTTCTTCGGTGGACACATCCACTGGATCAGGATCGTTGGCGATTGCATCCGGCAGTTTGGCAGGCGAGAGGATGGCGAGGAAGACGAGGGGCTCGTTGTGCGGATTGTACGTCGCGTGAACGGTGCCCGGTGGGATGTGGGCCATTTCCCCTGCTTTCAGGATGCGGCGCTCCTTGCCGACCCACTGCTCGGCGCGACCGTAGATGACGTAGATGATCTCTTCCCGGTGCGGGTGGTAATGGAAGGGGTGGCAGTGATTCGGGTCCATGTTGGCCCGGACGAGGAGAAGCTTGTCGGCATCGACCAGTTCGGGATTGCAGAGCCACTCGTTGTGGGTCCAGGGATTGGTCTCCCGTGCAGCGTCGTCGATTTGAATGAAACGGTTTCCGTTGGTGGAGTCGGACATGGAGTGAATCTAGCGAAAGGATGGCTGACTCGCAACTGCGACAAACGCACCTCGGCATCGCGGAAATCCAACTTGGCGCTTGGAATCTGACGCCATCCCGACTTAGGATTTCATCATGAAGACAACGGGTGTTTCTCGAAGAGGATTTGTGGGCGGAAGCTTGGGCGTAGCTGGAGTGGTTTCGCTACTGCGCGGTCAATTGAATGCGGCGGACCAAGCGGCAGGTGGAGGGGGGAAGGTCAGGCATTCGGTCTGCAAATGGTGCTACCCGAAGATCCCGCTGGAGGACCTCTGCGCTGCAGCGGTTGAGATCGGACTGGAGTCCATTGAGCTGCTGGATCCGCCGGACTTCGAGACGATGAAGAAGCACGGATTGCACTGTGCGATGGTGAGCTTTCCGACAATTGAATCCGCAGATGGTGTGAAGCTGGGCGGGATTCCGAGGGCCTTCAACCGGGTCGAGCATCATGACCTGCTTCTTCAAGCCTACGAGCCATTGTTGAAGGCTTCCGCCGAGGCGGGATTCAGGCAGGTCATTTGCTTCAGTGGCAATCGCGATGGGCTCGACGACGAGCAAGGGTTGCAAAACTGTGCGGTCGGTTTGAAGCGGCTGATGCCGCTTGCGGAGAAGCTGGGCGTGACGCTTTGCATGGAGCTTCTCAACAGCAAGGTGAACCACAAGGACTACATGTGCGACCACAGCGATTGGGGAGTGGCGCTTTGCAAGGCGATCGGTTCAGAACACTTCAAGTTGCTCTACGACATCTACCACATGCAGATCATGGAAGGCGATGTGATTGCCACGATTCAGAAGCACCATGAGTTCTTTGCCCACTACCACACGGGCGGAGTTCCGGGGCGGCACGAGATCGATGACAGCCAGGAATTGTATTATCCCGCGATTGTGAAGGCGATTCAGGAGACCGGGTACAAGGGCTTCCTCGGGCAAGAATTCATCCCCGCGCGTGAGGATCCGATCGCCTCGCTGAAGCAGGCCGTGGGGATTTGCTCGATCGGGTAGCCCAGGGAGGATGTCCCGTGTTGATGGGATGCCGGGAACGGGGTCGCTCCTTGACTAGGCCGATTCGGCGGCGACGCGAATGGCTTCGAGTTCTTCCCAGCGCTCGTAGAGGCGGGCAACTTCCGCCTTCTTGGCATTCATTGTTTCGATGAGTGCCGGAGCTTCGGCGGCGTGGTCGATGTAGAAGCTGGGTTCGTTCAGCTTGGCTTCAATCTCAGCGACCTCACCCTCGGCTTCAAGAATGGTCTCTTCCATGCCTTCGAGTTCGCGGTTCTCCTTGAAGGAGAGTTTTCGAGGTCGTGGTTGTTGGCGCTTTGCGGTGGCGGTTACGGGCTTCGCCCACACGGCGCGTTCGTGCTTCTCTCGTTCGAGTCGCTTCTCAAGGTAGTAGGAGTAGTTGCCTGCTTCGACGCGGATGCCGCCTTCTTCGAAGGCGATGATCTGGTCGCAGACGCGGTCGAGGAAGTAGCGGTCATGGCTGACGACGAGGACGGAGCCATCAAAGTTGCAGACGGCTTCTTCGAGAATGCGGAGGCTGGGGAGGTCGAGGTCGTTGGTGGGCTCATCGAGCACCACGAGATTGCCTCCACGCTTGAGGACCTTGGCGAGCATGAGCCGGGCTTTTTCGCCGCCGGAAAGCAGATCGACGCGTTCGTTGATCCGGTCGTCGGTGAAAAGGAAGCGGCGAAGGTACCCCCGGGCTCCGAGTTTCTGTGAGCCGAAGAAAACGACTTCATCCTGGTCGAGAACTTCGTCCAGAACGGTGCCGGTGCCCTTGAGCTGCATGCGGGCCTGATCGATGTAGTTCACGTCGACTCGCTTGCCGATGACCGCTTTTCCTTCGTCCACCTCGCGTTCTCCCATGCAGATGCGCAAGAGGGTGGTCTTTCCCGCACCGTTGCGTCCGACGATGCCGGTGCAGGTGCCGGGTTGGAGGGAGAGTGTGAGGTTGCGAAACAGCCAACGCTGGCCGTGAATCTCGTCATCGACGCAGGCTCCGGCATTTTCGAGATCGACGACGATGTTGCCCATTTGGGCGGGTGGGGGAAGCAGGAGATCCATTTCCTGTTCCTCCATGGGGGCTTCCTGACCCTCGATCTTGTAAAACTGGTCAAGGCGGTGACGAGACTTGGTCGTTCGGGCCTTGACGCCCGCCCGAACCCATTCGAGCTCGGTGCGGAGGAACCTCTGGCGACGGCGCTCGGTCTGTTCCGCGATTTGCTGGCGGAGCGCCTTGGATTCCAGGAAGGCGGTGTAATTCCCGGGATGGGAAAAGCACTTGCCGTCGAAGATTTCGAAAATCTTCGTGGCGATCACGTCGAGGAAAAAGCGGTCGTGAGTGACGAAGATGAGGGCCCCGGCAAAGCCTCTCAGAAACTCTTCCAACCAGCGGATGGTCTCCGAGTCGAGGTGGTTGGTCGGTTCATCGAGAATGAGGAGGTCCGGTTGGCTGACGAGGGCCCGGCACAGCGCGACGCGCCGTTTCTCGCCTCCCGACAAGGGCTCCACCAGGGAATCGAGATCCGGAACGGCGAGGGAGGTCGCCAGGGACTTGATCCGGGTGTCGAGGTTCCACGCATCGGCCGCTTCGATCTCATGCTGCAGTTGTTCGAGTGCCGTGTGGGAGACGTTGCCTGATTCGTAGCGGGCAAGCAGGTCGATCAAGTCGCGGGCACCATCCCGGATGTTTTCCAGGACCGTCCTGGTACCGTCGAGTTCGAAGTCCTGAGGAAGGAGACCGATGCGCAGGCCGCGGCGAAGGGAAATCTCGCCCGAATTGGGATTCTCCAGTCCGGCCAGGATCTTGAGCAGGCTGGACTTTCCGCATCCGTTGCGCCCGACAAGCCCCGCCTTTTCGCCCGGGGCGAGCGCGAGCGTGACGCCGTCGAGCAGCATGTGATTGCCATAGGAAAGGGTGAGTTCCGTGGCCGAGAGGAGTGAGGGGGAGGTGGCCGGCTGACTCATGCGTGGGCGGGAGTCGGGGTCACCGGAGCTGGCTGTTTCAAATCGAAGACCATCCGCGTTTCAATCACGGATTTTCGGGATTGTGTTTCGGGCGGAGTTCTCCGCTCAAACCTGTGGGCCAGGGAGCACCATCCTGAATCCATTCACGCAGCATGCCGATTTCGTCCTGCGTCAGGCTGACATCGAGCTTGGGCATGAGTTTGGCGTGCACCCCGCTGCGGGAGACCGCGTCCAGCAACAGGCTGTCTTGTGGCCGGCCCGGGCTGATGAGCGGCTTCGTTCCGGGACTGGCCATGAATGCCGAGGCCCGATTGGACAGGTTGAGTCCGGCCGTGCGAAATTGGGCGTTGTGACAGCGGAGGCAATTCTGCTCGAGAACGGGTTTCACGTTTTGGGTGAAGTATTGCTCGTTGGCGACGCCTTGGCTGGATTTGACGGAAGGCCGCAAGAACTCGCACCCAATCAGCGCAAAGGCGCAGATGATCAGGAAGGGCAGGGCGAGGTTTTCGGACTTCATGTCTGGGATAGCTGTAGCGCATCCGACGAGATTGGTCATCTCTGAATTCGGTTTTGGTGGCGGATTCCGATCTCTCGTGCCACGAGTCCTCATGAGTAAGCGCGTTCTTTGTGTGTTGGCAGACGGTTTTGAAGAGATTGAGACGGTCACTCCCGTGGATTTGCTCCGGCGGGCCGAGGTGGAAGTCGTGATGGCAACGATTGGGAAAAGTCTTCAGGTGACGGGACGCTGCGGGATCCGAATCGAAGCGGACGCATTGCTGGCGGACCTGGATGCCGGCAGTTTTGATCTCCTGCTGATCCCAGGCGGGCCCGCCGTGTCGGCACTTAGGGAAGATGGACGGGCTGCAGCGATGGCGACGTCTTTCGTCGCTTCTGAGAAGCCTGTGGCCGCCATCTGCGCGGCCCCGTTGGTGCTGGCGGATGCCGGGTTGCTGGAGGGGAAGCACTTTGCTGCCCACAGTTCCGTGCATGAGGCGTTGCCGGCTGGGTTGACCGACGAGCGGGTGGTTGAGGATGGCCTGATCATCACTTCAAATGGCGCGGGGACGGCGCTCGATTTTGGCCTATGGCTGGTCCAGCGGATGGCGGGGCGGACCAAGGCCGTGGAAGTCGCTCAGGCGATCATGGCTTGAGCGGTGCCGCAGACCGGGCTTGTTCAATGAACCAGCCGACCTTGTCGAGGTCTTTGATGCCCGGGGAAGACTCGACGCCCGAGGCCACATCGACGGCGGCGGGATGGGTCTGCTCGATCGCGGTGTGGACGTTCTCGTGATTGAGGCCGCCGGAGAGGATGAGGTGTTTTTCGGGAAAGCGATGCTGCGCCATGACGGCGAGTTCCCAAGGAAACGTTTCTCCGACGCCCCCGTAGAGGCCCGGGTTGTAGGCGTCCAAGAGAATGCCCTCGCAGGGAAAATCGCCGATCTGGTCGAGGGAGCCTTCATCACGCACTTGGAGGGCTTTGATGACGGGAATGCCATGATCGAGGAGCCGCATCACGTCTTCGGGCGACTCATCACCGTGCATCTGAATGATGTCCACAAGCCCATCTTCGAGAATCTCTCGCAGCTCACTGCGGGAAGCATTCACTGTCACGCCGATGACGCAGGTGTGGCCGCGGAGTTCCACCGCCCAGCCGGCATCGGCGGGAGGAAGGAAACGCTTGGACTTGGGCCAAAAATTCAGCCCCAAAGCATCGGCGCCCAAAGCGATGATGTCCTCTGCCTGTTCCTTTCGAGTGATGCCGCAAATCTTGATGCCGAACTTTTCTGGGTCAGGGAACATTGGGTGAAAATGGGGGCGGGGCGGCATCTGCGCGTGCTGGCAGGAGGCGCTGGGTGAGGGCCAGGAGTTGATCGATCTTCGGCGGCATTGGAAGAACGCCAAGAACGCGGGCGTGCGACTTCAATTGCTGTGCACGCTCGGTATCGGTTTTCGCGGTGAGGAAAATGACAGGCGGTGACGTGTGGCGGCCCGGATGAGCTAGCGGGTAAGCTTGGGTGAGAAGCCGATCCATTTGGTCTCCGGGGAGATCCGGCAGCTCGAGCGCAAAAAGGAAAAGGTCGTAGGGGCGGCGAAGCGCCATTTCAAAAGCGCGCTCCCCACCGGAGGCATCATCGACCTCGCACTGCCGGAACGCGGTCAATGCCTCCCGCATGACGCGGCGCAGGGGAAGGCTGGACTCCGCCAGCAGGATGCGTGGCGTGACGGGGACGTCGTTGGAGGGGATGGACACTCGCGAATGATGGCACTACTGGGAGCGGGCTCAAGCTCTGGATTCCGTAGGCAGAGGTGGGGCTAGAGCGTCTTCCGATAGAGGAACCACTCGCTCATGCGCTCGGCACCGACCTTGTCCTAGTAAACTCGCTGGGCATTGACGTTCCAATCGAGGGCGGTCCATTCCACACGGCCGCAGTCGCGCTCCTTGGCAAGTTCGAGGATGTGATTCAGGAGTGCCATGCCAATGCCTCGATTGCGATGCGCCTCTTCGACAAAGAGGTCTTCGAGATAGAGCGTGGGCTTGGCAAGGAAGCTGGAGTAGGTTTCGACGAGGAAGGCGTAGGCAACGGGGGTGTCGGATTCGGGGACAAAGGCCAGCCAAACTTCGAACTTGGCTGGCTCGGTTTCGAAACCGTGTTGGATCAGCCGACCTTCTGCTTCGGGCGAGGGCGGATCGAGTTTCTCGAAGTCCGCGAGGGCACGGATGAGGCGGAGAAGGTCTGGTGCGTCGTCACGGATGGCACGGCGAATGGTGATGGGCAGTGAGGCGGGCATGTGGCTTCACAGTGTAGCAAAGCGTGGTGGCGAAGGCTTGCGTAAAGTCTGAAGCCAAATCGCAAACCTTAGCCAAACAGGAAAGCGACGGGCTGGCCTCCGCCCGTGATGGGGTCTGGCATCAAGCCGCTGCAATGTGGGCGAAGAAGGTGAGATCGTGCTGCAAAGAAAATCACCCGCAAATATAATTGCACCCATATCGCATTGAAAGCCCCTACTGGGTTTGCATGAGGCGCAAGCCTCGGTTGAATGGTTCGAATGTGCGCAACGAATCGAACCATCGCCGTCATTGGTGGCGGGCCAGCTGGCCTGAGAGCTGCCGAGGTCGCGGTGGCTGCGGGCGCGTCTGTGACCGTCTATGACCATAAGCCGTCTGTCGGGCGGAAGTTTCTGGTCGCAGGCAAGAGCGGCTTAAACCTGACCAACGCCGCAGACTTTGAAGACTTTTGCGCACAGTATTCAGGCACCGACTTTCCAGTGGATCGATGGCGGGGCTATTTGGAAAAGTTCAATAACGAGGCGCTCAGAGATTGGGCGCTTGGCTTAGATGAAACGACCTTTGTGGCTGGTGGCGGCAAGATCTTCCCCGAATCCAAGAAAGCCGCCCCACTCCTGCGCCGCTGGGTGCTGCGATTAAAGAGCACGGGAGTGCGCTTTGAGATGAATCATCGTTGGGTCGATCTGAAGATCGGAAGTTCGGGAATTGAGATGACCTTTGATCACCGCGGTGCGAAACAGACATCCACATACGACGCAGTCGTGCTCGCCCTGGGAGGCGCGTCTTGGCCACAAACCGGGTCGGACGGCAACTGGTGGTCGATCCTGCAAAAGCATGGCATCGATCTGCAGCCTTTGCAGTCGACCAACTGCGGATGGCATTGTCATTGGGAACCGGAAACTCTAGAGATCGCAGAGGGGAAACCCCTGCATAACCTGAAAGTCCGCGCGGGTGAAAAGACAACGAGCGGAGAGCTCATGGTTACACGCTACGGATTCGAAGGCAGCCCAGTCTACCACTTGGGTAGAGAACTTCGCTCGATGGCGTCCCCCACTTTGGAGATCGATTTCAAGCCGATGTTCACTGAAGAACACATGATTGGTAAAATGGAATCTGCTCGGCGCAATTTCTATAAGGAAGCCCAACAGCGTTGGAAATTAAGCGAGGCCGCCTGCGCGATCCTAAAACAAATCTACGGCGAATTTGATAATGCGCCTGACTTGGCTCAGGCCGCTAAGAATTGCCGCATTCCGCTGACGGATCCCCGTCCGATCGTTGAAGCCATTTCGAGCGCCGGTGGCGTTGCTTGGTCGGCGCTCGATGAGTCACTCATGTTGAATCAATTGCCAGGCGTCTACTGCGCGGGTGAGATGATCGACTGGGAAGCCCCCACAGGCGGATTTTTAATTCAAGGCTGTTTTGCGACGGGCACTGTCGCAGGGCAGGCTGCCGCGGAGCATCTGCTAGGAAATTGCGTTTGATGGGGCCGGGTCGGATTGACCCTGGACGTGGAGCGGAGACGGGGTGTGAGGGGGTCTGGCGTGTGGAGCTTCACGGACAAGGATACGCGGACGAGGTCGAGGCCTTTCTGAGCGACATTCTTCAGAGCAATCGCGGTTCGTTCATCAGGGACCACGAGGTCTGGTCTACGGCCGTGGAGCCGGGACTGCGCAGCTTTTCACTCGTGCGGGCCTGAGCGGGTTGAACGGCGCATCCGACTTGGGTGCCGGAGACGTCACCGAGCTTTTTTCTGGCCAAACAGAACATCGGGGGATACCCTATGGAACTCTTTTCCTGCGTGAAGGTGTTTGTCTCGGTTTCGCCGCAGAGCCTTGTTCTCCTGTCCCTTGTGATTCAATCGCTATGACTCCTCATCTTCTCCCACGGACAAAGTCCACGAGAAGAAGAGTGTGGCGAACAGGGCGATTTGGCATCAACCACGCTAGGAAGCATGAAAACTGCACGGAGACACCGTCATGAACACCACACACTCCAACCTTCTGGCCGCGCTGAGCCTCTTCTGGGGCGTATTCCCCGTGAGCATTCACGCAGCCCAACAGGACATTCCGGCACCGCCGAACAGCGGAACGAGCTACGCCAACACGGTGGTGGTGCTGCCGAACGGCAACATCGTCGTCACGGACTACAGCTACAGTCCGCCGGGTGCGGCGAATGCCGGGGCGGTTTATCTGCTTAGTGGAGCGGATCTGACCGTCATCAGCACCCTGACAGGCACGGTTGCGAATGACTACGTGGGATTGGAAGGCGTCACGGTGCTCAGCAACGGAAACTTTGTCGTGGCCAGTCCTGCATGGAACGGAAACCGCGGTGCGGCCACCTGGGGCAGCGCGGTCACGGGCTTCATCGGCGGACCGACAGTCGCGGTTTCCGACACCAACTCGCTCGTCGGCTCCGCGACCAACAACCGTGTCTGCGACGAAAGCATCACCGTCTTGACGAACGGAAACTATGTGGTTCGCAGCCCGAAGTGGGACGGCGCGAACCCCGACGTGGGCGCAGCGACCTGGGGCGATGGAAGCAGCGGCACGGTAGGCGTCGTTTCTGCCGCAAACTCTCTCGTGGGCACCTCAGGCAGCGATCAAATCAGCGCCGACGGCGTCATACCTCTGACGAACGGCAACTATGTCGTTCGGTCGCTCAACTGGAGAAGTACCGTTGCGGGCGCAGGAGCCGCGACTTGGGGCAATGGTAGTGGAGGCACGGTTGGCGAGGTCTCCGCCGCCAATTCGCTCGTTGGCTCGTCGAGCTTCGACAACGTGGGAAGCAAAGGCATTTTCGCGCTGACCAACGGGCATTACGTCGTCAGCAGCCCAAGTTGGGATGGAGCGATATCAAACCGTGGTGCGGCGACATGGGGCAACGGCAATGGAGGGACTGTGGGGACGATTTCGGAGGCCAATTCCCTCGTCGGCTCCGCCTCTGGGGGCGGGGTCGGCTTTTCAGGCATCACGGTGCTGACGGACGGAAACTACGTTGTCATTAGCCCGTTCTGGGACGGGATCTCGTCGAGCACAGGAGCAGTGACCTGGGGCAATGGCACGATTGGAACGACCGGACCCGTCTCGGCGTCCAACTCGCTCGTGGGTGCCAGCGCTGGCGATCAAGTGGGCAGTGATGGCGTTACGGCGCTTGGCAACGGAAGTTATGTCGTCTGTAGCTCTGCCTGGGACGGCGTCGTGGTGAATGGCGGAGCGGTCACTTGGTGCGGCAGTGGGGGTGGCACCGTGGGCTTCGTCTCGACTGGCAATTCTATCTACGGTACCACCGTGAGCGATCAGGTTGGTCAATACGGGGCAGTAGCGCTGGCCAATGGCAACTATGTGGTCGTAAGCCCGCTTTGGGACGGGGTGGCGTCCAATGTGGGGGCCGTGACGTGGGGCAATGGCAGTGCGGTTACGGCTGGTGCCGTGTCCGCGAGTAACTCCCTGGTCGGCTCAACGGCCAATGACAACGTCGGCTCTCGACTTGGGGCAGTCGGCGTTACGGCTCTTACCAACGGCCACTACGTCGTCGTCAGCAGCGAATGGGATGGAGCAGCGGCCAATGTGGGTGCCGCCACTTGGGCTGACGGAAACGGAGGCACGGTAGGGCCTGTGTCTGCCGCCAACTCTCTGGTCGGCACAACGAGCGCCGACAATATTGGCCGCGTCGGCGTCACAGCCCTGAGCAACGGCAACTATGTCGTTGGGAGTTCCGCCTGGGATGGAGCGGCAGCGAATGTGGGCGCGGCGACCTGGGGTAACGGAAGCGGAGGCACAGTCGGGGTGGTGTCCGCCGCCAATTCCCTCGTTGGTTCCAACTCAGCCGACCAGGTATCTTCAGGTGGTATCACCGCTCTGCAAAACGGTGACTTTTTGGTATACACATACTCTTGGCGCAACCCAGTAGGCCCGGCATTCAGCGCGGGTGCCCATAGCTATGGCAACGGCTCCACCGGGGGAACCGTGGGAGCCGTTTCCGCCGCGAACAGCCTGCTCGGCACGGTGACCAACGGCGTCAGTCTCTACGCGGCCTTCGATCCGGTGCGCAACCGCGTCCTCGTTGGTCGTGGACCCAGCAAGCTCCTGAGCATCCTCACGCTGACCCCGGAGATTTCGGCTCCGACCAGCACCAGCATCATTGGCACGGGAGCGACGCTTGGCGGCGAGATCACGGACGACAGCGGCAGCGCCATCACGGAACGCGGCATCGTCTTCGCCCCCACCGCGTCTGACAGCGACCCCAATGTCGGAGATCCCGGGGTCACCAAAGTGGTGGAGGGTGGCACTACGACCGGCGTTTTCACTCAGGCCGTCGTCGGTCTCACGGCTGGCACGGGCTACTCGTTCAAGGCCTATGCCATCAACGCCAAAGGAACGAGTCATTCCTCCGTCGGCACGTTCAGCACGCCTGCTCCGTCCGCGCCAGAAATTGCCGTGGAACAACCCGTCCTTACCGACCTCGTTGACGGCGTTGCGAGCGTGGATTTTGGCACCGTGGCAGTGGGAGGAAGTGGCGCAGTGACGACTTTCACTGTTCGCAATACGGGACCTCAGACCTGACCTTGGGAGCTATCGTGTCTGATACCGTTGATTTTACCGTGAACGCCTCGGGGACGCTGGCAGTCATCGCTGCTGGCACCAGCACCACGTTCACGGTGACATTCGCCCCCGCGACAGAAGGCAGCCGAAACGGCACCTTACAGATCCCAAACGATGATGCTGACGAAGCGCCTTTCGACATCAGTCTGACCGGCACGGCCATCACCCCCGCGCAGGCTTTTGCAAATGCCATGTCAGCGGCCTCACTCGGTGGTGCGGATGCCGCTGCTGACGCCACGCCGATGAAAGATGGTGTGGCGAACCTCCTGAAGTACGCCTTCAACATGACCCTGACGGCACCCGACGTGGAGGTTCTGACACCCGGCACAGGAACCGCAGGATTGCCAAGCGTCACACAGCCAAGCCCCGGCATTCTGCGGGTGGAATACCTTCGAAGAGTCGACAGCGGTGTCGTTTATGTCCCCATGAAGAGCTCGACCCTGGCCAGTGGCTCGTGGGGTCCACTGTCAGATCCGCCCAACGTGACGGCAATCGATGCCGTCTGGGAGCGAGTGGTGCATGACGAGCCCTTTGTTCCGGCGACGACGCCACACCTATTCGGTCAGTTGGAGATCACCCTTCCCTAAATCAGGCCGCGTCTGCTAGGAAATTGCTTTTGGGGGGCGGGTCGTGTTGGCCCTGGCCGTGGAGCGGAGACGGGGTGTGAAGGGGTCTGGTGGGGACGAGAGAATGGCTAGCATTTGACCCAGTTTGGAGGGGAGGCGCGAAGACCCGGAGGGCAAGTGGGGTGCCGCAACTTCAGTAGTGCTTCCCGCTCAGAGATTTGTCGTGGTCGGCGACTTGCACTTGGGTGAGTTTGCCTTCGGGGTTCCAGTAGCGGTTGCTGCCGTGGCGTGGGCCGTTTTCGAAATGGGTTTCGACGGATTGCTGGTGACTGCGGCTGGGGCAATATCGAATAAGAAATTTGAAATGATGAAGGGGGCCTTACCCAAACAGGGCCGCGACGGGCTTGCCTCCGTCCGTGATGGGGACGGGTCGTGAACCGTCCATGAGTTCTTTGCTTGG
>CAXBNA010000042.1:0-33781 GCA_963976915.1 uncultured Verrucomicrobiales bacterium | reverse complement strand
AGGCCGTCATCGCGACCGGGACGAGGCGTTCCAGAGTGCCTCGCTCGATCATGCTGCGCGTGAACGATTCTCCCTCGTGTTTCATCAGGTGGAGGTAGTGGCTGATCATCATGATGCCATTGCGAGCAGCGATCCCTCCCACGGCGATGAATCCGACCACGGTGGCGATGCTGATGTTGTCGATGAGAATCCAAGTGAGCGTCAGGCCACCCACGAGAGCGAGGGGGATATTGAGCATGACCTGCAAGGCAAGGGAGGCACTACGGAAGTGAGTGTAGAGGAGAACAAGGACCACGATGAGCACGAGCGAGAAGTAGAGGGCGATGCGTCTGGCCGCTTCCTGCCGCGCCTGAAACTCGCCTTCAAATCGGACGCTGTAGCCTTCCGGGAGACTCACCTGCTCCCGCACGGCGGTCTCCCACTGTCTGACGAGTGCGTCGAGTCCCCGTTCATTGGTGTTGGCGGAGATCACGATTCGACGCCGTGCGTTTTCACGATTGATCACGTTAGGGCCGGTGCCCTCCCGAACATCCGCGACGAGGCGCAGGGGAATGTTCCGTCCCTTGTCTGTTTCGATCAGCAGTTCGCCCAGCTTCTCGGGCGAGTTGCGCCAGACTTCGGGCAAACGAAGGACGAGATCGACGGTCTGGGGGCCTTCGCGCAACTCGGTGGTGACGCGCCCACCGAGGAGTGTGGAGACTTGTTCGTTCAGGGTGCCGGGTTGGACGCCGTAGGCGATGGCCCGCTTGCGATTGACCTCAATCTTGATCTGTGGGATGGGAACCTGGGCTTCGAGATTGATGTCGGTTAGACCTGGGACGGTTTTCCCGATGTCCCGGATTCGTTCGCCCGTCTCTCTCAAGACAGCCAGATCGGGACCGAAGACCTTGACCGCGATCTTGGCGGACACGCCGCTGAGCATGTGGGCGAGTCGATGCCCGATGGGCTGGCCAATGTTGATGAAGGTGCCGGGAAGGGATTGAAGCTTGGATCGGATCTCATCGAAGACCACCTCGCGGGGACGTCCCTCCTCATGAAACTCAACATCAAACTCGTTCACGCTGACCGGCATGACGTGGTCATCGCGTTCCGCTCGTCCGGCTCGACGCCCGACGCTCTTCACTTCGGGGATGCTTTGAAGCAGCCTTACGCCGATCTCTCCGACGTCATTGGACTGAGCCAGTGAGGTGCCGGGGGCACTGGCCAGGGAGATGGTGGCGCTGCCCTCGTTGAAGGTCGGCAGGAACTCCTTGCCCATGATGGGATAGAGCATGAACGCTGCCGTGGTGAGCATGGCGGCGGCGGCCACGACCAGCATGGGTGCGTTGAGGGCAACCCGGAGGAATGTGTGCTTCACGAGCCATTTCATTCCCCTCACCAAAAATCCGTCCCCATGGTGCCCGGGCTTCGGTTTGATCAGCAGTGAGCAGAGCACCGGGATCACGGTCAACGAGACCACAAAGGAAGCAGCCATGCTCGTGATGGTGGCGATGGCGATGGGGGTGAACAGGCGGCCTTCGATGCCTTCCAGCGTCAGCAGGGGAAGGAAGACGAGGATGATGAGCACGGTGGCGTAGAGGATCGAGTGCCGAACTTCACCCGAGGCGCTGGCGATCACCTTGAGGCGCGATTGCCCGGGGCTTTCGCGAAGTCGGCGAAAGACATTCTCCACATCCACGATGGCATCGTCGACGACCATCCCGATCGCTACCGCCAGTCCGCCGAGAGTCATCGAGTTCACACTGACGCCGAGACTTTTGAAGATCAGAATGGTGACGGCGAAGGATAGAGGAATCGCCATCAGGGTGATGATCGTGGTTCGCGGATTCAGCAGGAATAGAAACAAAATCACCGCCACCCAAATCGCCCCGTCGCGGATGGCCTCTTCAAGATTGCTAATCGCATGGCCAATGAAGTCGGCCTGACGAAACAGGATCTCCGCCGTCACGTCCTTCGGGAGGTTGGGGCGCATTTCTTCGAGCGCCCTTTCGATCTCGCGGGTGAGTGTGAGGGTGTCGAACCCAGGGGCCTTGTCGATGCTGAGGACGACGCCCATTTTTCCATTCACGCTGGCATCTCCGCGCATCGTCTGGACTGCATACTCGACCTCGGCGACATCGCTGACGAGCACGGGTCGGTCCTCCACAATCTTGATGACGGTGTCGGCGATGTCTTCAAGGCGGGTCGTCATGCCAAGATTCCTCACCATGATTTCACGGGGACCGGCTTGGAGATAGCCGCTGGTGGCGTTTCCGGCTGCGCGGCTTGCGGCGGCGTCGAGTTCGTCAAAGGTCACGCCGAACGCGGCGAGCCGCCATGGGTCGGGTTGAATCTGCACCTGCTTGACTCCGCCTCCAATGGTCAATACCTCAGCCACGCCTCGAATGCCTTGGAGTTGGCGTCGGATCGTCCAATCGGCCAGCGTGCGCAGGTCCATGGGCGCGACCTCATCGTTCTCGCTGCGGAGGCCGACGAGGAGGATCTCGCCCATCAATGAGGAAACGGGCGTCATGCCGGGTTGGGCACCTTCGGGGAGCGTCGCGAGGACGGTTTGCAATCGCTCCTGGACCAACTGTCGTGCCCGATAGATGTCTGTGCCCCAGCCAAACTCGGCGAAGACAAGAGACAGCCCAACGTCCGAGCTCGACCGCAGCCGGTCGAGCGTGCCGACACCCTGAATGGCGCTTTCAATCGGTTGCGTGACGAGGAGTTCGACCTCCTCAGGAGCGTAGCCCGGCACCTCCGTGAGAATGGTCACGGTGGGCTTGGTCATGTCCGGCAGGACCTCGACCGGGAGGTGGATCAGGGTCTGCCAACCGGCCACCAGCACCAGCAGGGCCGTCACAAGAATGACGGGCCGGTGATGCAGGGAGAAATGGATGAGGCGGTTTAGCATGTGCTTTGCCCCTTGGATCGGGTGCCCTCCGATAGATCGAAACTTTGTTGAGACCGAACTGCTTGTTGACGATGGCTATCAGTGATAGCAGACTCGGGCATGGCGCAGTTATTGGTCCGAAATTTGGATGAGACGCTCGTACGGAAATTGAAACGACGTGCAGCGGAGCATGGAGTCTCGGCAGAAGAGGAGCACCGTCGGATTCTCAATGAGGTCTTGAGACGTCCGGTGCGAACGAAGCCGACGCTCCTCGACTTCTTGCTCTCAGATGAGGGAACGGTCAGCCCGGATACCGAATTGGATCTCGACCGGATCCATGAAACCGATGGACACCGTGATCTGCAATTCTGATGGCGTACCTGATCGACACCAATGTGCTGTCCGAGTTGAGGAAGGGTGCGAAAACGAATCGGAGCGTTCGTAGTTGGGCTGATAATCATCGTCACATTCGACAATGCGTGAGTGTCATCAGCCTTGGGGAAATCCGCCGGGGAATCGAACTCCTGCGGAAGAAGGCACCCAGGCGCTGTCCTGCTTTCGAACAGTGGCTCTCGGCTCTCCATGAAGGCTATGGAGATGATATTCTCCCGATCAACGAAGAGGTGTCCGACTGTTGGGGCAAGTTGATGGCGATTCGCACTTTTCCAGCGATCGACGCCTATCTCGCGGCGACTGCGCTGGTGTACGGGTTGACGGTGGTCACCCGGAATACGTCCGACTTTGCCGGGACCGGTGTCGGCTTGGTGAATCCATGGGAGGAAGCTTGAGGTCATGCCGCGGCTCCTTTCCTGATGAAGGTGGATGCAATCAGTAGGGTCAGAAGAACGCCGCAGGTGACGGCGAGAAAGATGGAGAGCTGGTTCCACGGGGAAGCCTCTCCGTGGTGATGAGGGTCGCTATGGGCGACCTCGGCGGCGCGTTGTTCCTCGGTGACTTCGGTGCCGTCCTCGTTGTGCGGGTGGCCATGGGCGGCGTCGAGGGCTTCTTTGAGGGAGACGCTGCCACTTCCCGCAAACGCAAGCGCGTACGCTCCCCGGGTCACGACTTCGTCTCCGGGGAAGAGACCTTGGATGATCTCGATGCGATCATTGTTTCTCGCACCGACGACGACCGGCACTTTGACGAAGGCGTTGTCGAGTTCGTAGTCCTTGATGTAGACGAAGCGGTTCGTCGTGTCGCCTTGCACGGCAGCGTGGGGGATGGACATGACGTCCTCCCGACGACTCACCACGATGCTGAATTCCGCACGCATGCCGGGGCGGAGAAGCAGATCCGGATTCGCCACGTGAAAGGCGGCGCTCAGTGTGGAGCTGTCTTCGTTGGCCAGTGTGGCGAGGTGGGCCAGCTGGGTTTCAAAAACCTTCCCTGGAAGCGCATTGACTCGGATGTGGGCCTTCGCTCCCGGCTTGAGACTGCCCGCAACGTGTTGAGGGACCTCGGCCTCGGCTTCGACCGTGGTGAGGTCGAGGATCTCAATCAACTCGTCGTCGGGGGAAACGGGCTGACCTTGGGCGATGTTGACCTTGGAGATCATCCCGCTGATGGGCGCTTCGAGTTTCACCGTGGGTGGTGGATCGCCCGGCTGCCGACTCTCGATCCAGGCGACTTCCGCACCGGCCTCGACCTCCCGGTCTGGGGCAGCCAGCAGCGAAAATACGCGACCGGGAATGCGGCTGCTGACGATGGCGCGATTGCCGGGAAGCACCTCGATGTGACCCAGCGAGAAAAGCGTTTCTTCAAAGTCGGTCTCTTCGGCCTCGGCGAACTCCAACTGGAGGTTCTGCACGGCGGTCTCGTCGAGAATGACGGTATTTTGCTTCCGGTTTTCTTCGGCAGCGAAGAGGGGAGTGGCAACAGCCAGAATCAAAAGGAGGATGAAGGGTCTCATGGCAGGGTGGAGGTGGCTCCGGTGGCGGCTTCGTAGCGGATTCGGGCGAGGTGAAAGTCGCGAATCGCATCCAGTGTGGAGGCTTCGATTTGGAGGCGCTGGTCGCGGGCGCGGAGAAGGCTGAGGAGATCGGTCTGACCAGCGGAGTATGCCTCTTCAAGCTGTTTGGTTTGTTCCTTGACCAGAGGCAGGAGGCGATTGTGTGCCTCGTTGGCGAGCTCGGCATGCGCCTGCATCTCGCGACGGGCTGCGTCGGCTTCCGTGGTGATGGTGGAGGCGAGGGCCTCGGCCTCCAGTCGCTGGCGCTCGGCCCGGGCATCCTTTTCTGCGATCTCCCCCTGATTGCGATTCCAGAGTGGAAGTGGGATGGAGACGCGGAATCCGACGAAGCCAGTCCGTTCGCGTTGACCATTGGCCTGATCCTGCATCTCCTGCGCGGTGTAGAAGCCGACGCTGATGTCTTCCAGCCGCTTCGAACGTGCAAGAGCCGCGTCCGTGTTCGCAGCATCGATTTCCGTTTGGGCGAGCTGGAAGTCGGCGCGCTGCTGCCAGGGGGCACTCGTGGGGATGACGAGGGCAGGAAGGTCGCCCGTGATGCTGAGGGGCTCTTCAGCGGCACGCCGAGCATGGGTTTCAGAGCACCATTTCGGCGGATGGCTTCGGTTTCCAAGCGGCGCACCTCCAACTGAAGACGTTCGACATCGACACGAGTTTGCATGGCGTCGAGGGGGGAGATCTCCCCTTTTTCGGAGCGACCTTGGGCAAACTCAGAAAGTTCGCGTGCGAGTTCGATCTGTTGCTCCCGCAGGCGGTGTTGTTGATTGAGCGCGGCGAGTTGGATGGCTTCGGTTTGGGCTTGTGTGATGAGCTGGCGTTCGACATCGAGGACTTCGAACTCGGCGGCCGTGACGAGTTGGGCGGTGAGTTGTTTCTCGAGACTCAAGCGCTTGGTGAGGGGAAAAGATTGTTCGAGCCCGACGAGCAGCTCGCGTGGGCTGACGCGGCTTTCGTTTTGGAAACTCGTTTCGATTGTGGGATTGGCCAGACGCCCTCCGGCAAGTTGTCGACCGCGTGCTTCTTCCACCGTCAGGCGTGCAGCCTTCAGGGCGGGATGATGGGCTCGAACTCGGGCGGGTACGTCCTCCAGTGACAGGGTGAGTGCCTGGGAGGTGGTGCTGCAGATGGCGAAGACAAGAACGAGAAAAACGGTATGGAACATGGCAATTTACATGGCTTTGGATTTCGAAAGCGGTCAACGCAGACACGGTGAATTCGTCACCGTGGGTGCGTTTTTCGAGTGCGCTCGAAAGCCTGCCTCAATCGTGGAGGGGCGGGAGCGCGGACTCAGCCGAGATCAAACTCGCAAAGCGATGGAATGGACGAGGACACGAGGCCATCGTCGTTCCTCCTGCCGATCATCAAGGAAACGCTCGGGGCGAACCTCCAAGGTGCGGAACGGGGCTGGGGCCCATTCGCACCGTTGCATGGGCATGGCAGGGCACTGGACGAAGGACTGCGAGGCAAGGGCAAGGAGGGACTCGACCAAGGCCGTGTGCTCGTGGGTCTCTTCTCCTTCTTCCGAGTGCGAATCATGTTCCTCATGGCAGGGGCCTCCCGGCTCACCCTGCCCATGACAATGATCGCTGAGGGAGAACTCAGGAACGCCTTGAAGGTCACACTCAAAACCCCGAGACGGCTTCACCACATGCGCCCAAGCCATCGCCAAAAGAGCGAAGAGGCTGAGAAGGAGGCGTGTGGATTTCGCGAACTGCATCAAGCGCCAAAGGAACGGGTGGATGGGGAAGGCGTCAAGGGTGGGGTTGGGTTGTCTGCGTCGTGGATGCAGATTCCAGCTTTGCAAGAGAGTGCCCTTTGGGCCAATGAGCTGGATGGACTTGGAGCCGATCGCGCTGAATCCCAGCGTCATTTCGGGGAAGCTCTGCGTCCGCGAACGTCGTGTGACGGTGGCGAATGATTGCGTTGCGATAGGCGATTCCCAGTTCCGCTGACAGCCCCCCTCACGCAGAAAGCAGTCCCGAGGCATCCTCATCCGCGGTAAGGCGTCTTCGAAATCTCAACGCGGACGTTGGGGTAACCCGGCCTATTGTCGTAGTTCCGACCGTCAATGAGCATCTGGATGCTCTGCGCATTGATGTCCTTTTGCGTGCCGGGCCCGACGCACAATCCGGTAATGGGAAGAGGATTGTCGCCCCAGCCCAGACTGCGGATGCCGTAGTAGGGGATGAGCATGTTCCTTCCGGTGCGGAAGGCCGGTTTCACCGGGAGGTCCGGATGCGGAGTGAAAATCAATCGCCATTCCTGTTCTTCGGCAAAGTCGGGATTCTTGAAGGTGGGGATGAAGAACTGAATGGCTTCGGCGGCTCGCCTTGCTTTTTCTTCATCGCAGTCTCCGTTGTGACACCACGCAAACTCAATGGCCTTTTCGATGATGTTGCGCTGTTGCTCCACGGGATAGAAGACCTTCCAGAGACGGAGCAGCCCCCCGTGGCAGTCCGCGCCGGTCAGGTGGGAGAAACGATTCTTGTCGAACTCAATGCAGACGCCCGAGCCGTTCGCCCCGTAGCCGCGCCATTGGCTGAGCAGATTGTTCCTCTCGCAAAAGCAGCAAATGTAAACCCCGTCCGCCACCGGTTGATCGACGAGCTCCTTCAAACGCGTCAGATAGCCAGTCATTTCAGGCGGGTCGTCTTCAATGCGCTGGCCCAACACCCGGCGGACGATCTGTTTTCCGTGCGTGAACTCCTCATGATCGTTTGAGAAGCGGAGATGGGTCAGCCACAGGTCGCCGCCCTCAACGATGCCCTTGAATCCGCCGAGGTCGGTGTAGTGATACAGCTTTTCCGCACTGCTGGACTCCAAAATCATCGACTCGGCGGGCGCGTAGGAGTGGATGGAGTTTAGAAAATCCTGCAACCAGTGGAACTCCGCCTGGGATCTTGTGGGTTGGGGCACTGTGGTGGTGTTCAATTCCTGACTCATGACTTTCTCCTGTGTCGATGATGGATTTTCGGTGCAGCGGGTTCAGCAGAGCGTGCTCTTGCAATCAATGTTGAGGCGGGTTCGTCGTTGGGGTCTTGGGGGACGAGGTCGCCGCGGAAGGCTTTGGCGAGGGTGGCGGGGGTCAGGCGCTCCACTTGGGCTCGCGCCGCCGTCAGGCGGGCTTCGATCCGGTCGGCCAGCGCGAACAGCGCTTCGACGCGGCGGACGATTTCGATCATCTCGACCTTTGGTGGCACAGCTATGGGCAGCGCATTCAGCACGCCTTGAGTGAGCTTGGCTCTTCCCGTGGTTCCCGTGAGCCAAGGTATAATCTCGTAATACATGAGGGCATAGCAAAGGTAGTCGGAAGAGGTCTCATCTGCTGCTCTCAAAACATGAGCATGATTGTTCACCCAGCATTTGCCACTGGACCGATACGCGATTGGCTTTTCCCGCCCGTAGAACGTCTCGTCTTCAGTTACCAAAACGAGTTCATCGTCGAAAAGGTATTCATCAACTCTGTCCACCTCGCCGTTGGCTCCGTAATACGGGTAGAGTCCTTTGGTGTTTGCTCGCTTCTCACGCTTCACAGGCACGCGGATGGAATCCAGGCACTCAGCAAAAGCGGACACACTGTCAACCGACCAGGAAGGCGGAACTTCCACCTTCCACTGAGACATATCAGCGGATGCAGGTTCTTTGAATTTTTCTTTCGGTGACGATGCCTTCCGACGTGCTTCAATTAACTCTGCGACTTCTCGCTGAGCGGTGTTCGGTTGGATCGCATCATTCTTCTCCCTCCAATCCTCGGTGAGCTGGCCGGAGGTAGCGGCGGCGAGGACGGATTGGCGGAAGCGTTTGAGGAGGTCGGGGACGCGGTCGAGGCGGGCGCGGCAGGCGTCCACCCGCCCCAGCACCGCCTCCAGCTTGTCCGCGATCCGCTTCTGCTCGGCGAGGGGGGCGATGGGAATGGTGAATGCTCGAACGTCCTTCGAGCGAACGGCTGGATATAGAGCCCCTTGAACCAATTCTGTCATCCTCTCCACAAAGGCGGGTGTTCTGACGGAAAAGAAGACCCAGCGAGGATCAAGAACGGGGGACCGAAGCACATCAAAACCTGTAGAAGCAAACTGACCTTCGTATTTTCGATCAACCAACGCTACGGCATTCAAATTGGGGCGGACGGTGGAAACCAATACGTCTCCCGTCTTGATGACTTTTCGGGCACGGCTTGGAGCATCTTTTCCAAGCATCGTCTGTGGCTGCTTGATCGTTTTGGTGTCGCGATCCACCGAGCCGATGTCGATATAAATAATCTCCTCGGTGCTTGCTGGCACTCGTTGAACAGGATCGACTGTGACCGCACTGAAAGGGGCTTCAGACCAACCTTCTGGCATTTCGTCATTTGCCATTCTGTCATTCGTCATTTCTTTCACGCCGCCACCTCCTCAATCTCTTCACCCAGCTCAGAGAGGATGCCGCGCAGGTCGTTCATGATGGCTTCCATCTCGCTGAGGGCCTCAGTGGCGAGGACGGCGGGCTCGGGCAGATCGGCGCTGGATTCGGCGCTGTCGTCTTTGAGCCAGGCAATGTCGAGGCTGTCGTCCCGCTGGGCGATCCAGTCGCGGGTGAACTTGCGGAAGCGGCCGGTTTCGCCGGTGTCCTGGCGTTTTTTCAAGGCGGCGGGGCTGCCGAGGGGGTCTTTGCCAAAGGCTTTCTCGAACTCGGCGAAGTGGTCGCGGGTGAGCGGGGTGCGTTTGCCATACTGCGGCATGTTGGCGCGGAGGTCATAGACCCAGACTTCTTTGGTGTTGCCCTTGTCCGTCTCGCCACGGGTGAAGAAGAGGACATTGGTCTTCACGCCCTGGGCATAGAAGATGCCGGTGGGGAGGCGGAGGATGGTGTGGAGGTTGCACTTTTCCATGAGGTCCCGGCGGATGTCTTTGCCGACGCCGGACTCGAAGAGGACATTGTCCGGCAGGACGACGGCGGCGCGTCCGCCTGGGGCGAGGCCACGGTAGATGTGCTGGACGAAGCAGAACTGCTTGTTGCTGGTGGGATAGGTGAAGTCGTCGCGGGTGGGCAGGCCGCCGCCCTTCTTGGTGCCGAAGGGCGGGTTGGAGAGGTTCACCGTGGCCTTGGGCAGTGCCTGGCCCTCCGGCGAGAGGGTATCGCCATACCGGATGCCGCCGTCGATGCCGTGGAGCATGAGGTTCATCAAGGCGAGGCGGTGGGTGTCCTGCACGTGCTCCATGCCGTGGAAGGTGTTCTTCTGATACTTCCGCTGCTGGGCCTCCGTGAGGCTGTCGAAGTCGTGGTGCTGGCGCAGGTAGTGATTCGCCGCGATGAGGAAGCCGCCGGTGCCTGCGGCGGGGTCCTGGATGACATCCTCCAACGTGGGCTTCATCACGGCGACCATGCTGTCGATCAGCGGGCGCGGGGTGAAGTACTGGCCGGCTCCGGACTTCTTCTCGTTGGCGTTTTTTTCCAGCAGGCCCTCATACATGTCGCCCAGGCCTTCCTGCTTGGCGGAGTACCAGTCGAGCTTGTCGATCTCGGTGACGAGGGTGGAGAGGGTGGTGGGTTTCTTGATGAAGGAGGAGGCGTTGGCAAAGATCTCCTTGGTGAGCTTGGAGCCGTTCGTGCCGAGGTGGATGAGGGCGAGCTTATAGAACTGCAGGCGGTCCGGCGCGGCCTTGGCCTCCAGATCCGCCCAGCGGTAGCCAGCGGGGATCTGGGATTCGGTGTCGGTTTCCTGCGCCATCTTGAGGAAGAGGAGGTAGGTCAGCTCGGTGACGTACTGGTGGTAGGTCACACCGTCATCCTTGAGGACGTTGCAGAGGTTCCAGAGTTTGCTGACGATGTCGGTGGTCACTTTTGAATGATGAAGGTTGAATGATGAAGGATGAGAAGGGAGCAGGCTCAGGATGGATGGGAAGGTTTCATCCTTGGGCCTTTGTCTCGGTAGAGACGGTTCGGATGGCAGTCAGAGTGTGGCCTGCGGCGAGCGTGTCTGCAATGAACTGGAGAAACCCGCCTGCCGGACGGCAGGGGATGATATCGAAGGGGATGAGGTTTTCCTCGAACCGGATGAGATTCTTGGAGTGGGCGTCGAAGACGCCGAGATTGTCTTCCGCGCGGTAGTAGGCGCAGTCGGTGATCTTGTCGAAACCCTGAGCGGAGAACCAAGCGTCAATCTCCTGTTGAGACACTGGCACGATGTCGAAACGGGGCTGCGAGGTGACGATGGCGAGGTCATCGCCTTGATCGATCAGTCCCTCCAATCGGTTCAGGTTCGGAACCAGAACATTTTGCAGATGCAGCCGCTCCAGATACTCGACTGGTGATGCCTCCCAAAGGTGAAAGCGGCGGGCATCCTGATCGGATGAGACGAGTGCAAGCTCGATGCCGGGAGAGAGGCCAAAGACGCCGTCGCGGGTGACCTTGAAATACCGGTCCGTAACTTCGTCGTGGTAGATATCGTGCTCCTGTCCCCCACGGACCACCCATGCTGGCAGGTCGGTGGCTTTTAGCAACAGACCCAGATTTCCCGCCCATTGACGTAGGTCGGTCGTCTGCCGGGCGAGCGTGGGCGGCCCAAGTGCGCCTCCATCTGCCGGTACGCCTCGTCGGAGGTGAGCGAGCGCCGAGACGATAAGATCCTCTCCATCTGCTCGGGAGTGAGCAGGGGCTTCACGGGTGTTGGGCTGGAAGGAGTCTGGGGCATCGTCTGACATGGGGAAATTAGGCGCTATGCCGGGGATCGCAAGAGGCGCTGTTCAAGCCGCAGGCTGCCAGACGGTGTCGTTGAAGGTTTCGAGAATCTGCTGGAGTTCACCGTCGAAGATATGGTTGAGGCGCCTGAATCCTCCCCCTTCTCGTTTGAAAAGAAGGGCGGGATCGTCGAGCGCGGCACGATCCACGATCAAATTGGCCTTGGTCTGAGCGGCGAGCTTTTTGAGCCAATCCCGCTGCAGTGTGGTCCAGGCTCGGGAGCCGAGGAGGGTCTGGAGGGCATGATCCACCCGCTCGTTGTAGGGGATGAGCGGATCGCCGAGGGCGGCCTGCCGGATGTAGCCAATGATGCGGGCGGCGATCTCCTGATTGGTCAACTGCCGCCACGCGGTGGCGAGGTTGACCTCGGAGAAACCGGCCTTGTCCAACTCGTATTGAAGTTCCCGAAGATGCTGGCGGGTGAGTTCGCGGGGACGCGTCACGACCGTGATGAGGGCAGGCAGTTTGTCGGCTTGGTCCTTGATGAACTGGCTGAACTCCTTGAGGAAGTCGTCCGGTTTCTCGAACTTTCCGTAGCCGTGTTCGGTCGCGACCAGTTCGTCCGAATGCGTGGAAATGAAGACCGGCGTGGAGGGGCCGTCGTTCTGGCGATCCAGGATCTCGCCCAAACCGGCATGCTTCAGAAACCATTGGGCCACTTGATCGGCGGGGAGAGCCTTGAGCTGTTTCACAAATTCATCGGGCGTCATGCCTGCCTCAACCTCAAAATCTCGTTGGGCTTTCTCGGAAAGGTGGCGCTTCTTCCGCTGAAGCTTGGCGAGGAACTGATCGCGGACGAGCGAGAGGGCCTCCTCGGTGCCGAGGCCGGTGATCTCCTGACAGAGCTGGGTGAAACTGATGTTCGGATCCACGACGACCGGTTTCATGGCCGTGACCGCCTCCAGAGCCTCGTAGATCCGCACCGCATCAAAAATGCGGAAGGTCTCTTTTCCAATCTCATCGCATTGGCGGGTGGCCCGTCCCAGCATCTGATCGAAGAGAATGCGGCTGTTGACTCGGCGGAGGAAGACGAGGTTGCAAATTTCGGGCACGTCGATGCCGGTGGTGAGGAGATCGACCGTGACGGCGACGGTGGGATTTAGCTCGTTCTTGAAGCGGCGAATGAGTTTCAGGGGATGATCCGCGCCTCCGGTGATCTTGATCACGGCGTCGTCCTCGACACTGCCACCGACCTCTTTGAATGCTTTCTTCAGAAGATCGACGACGAGATCGGCGTGTTTGTCCGTGGCGCAAAAGATGAGGGTCTTTTTTCGTGAGCGCGGATCAATCTCCCCGGCCAAGTACCGGCAAACGACTTCATTGAAGGACTTGGTGATGACTTTCTTGTTGAAATTCTCCACTTCGATTTTGATCTCGTCGGGAGCCTTGTGGAGTTCGATCTTGCCTTCCTTGCTGTGGTAAAGCTGGAGTTCTTCGCCCTTCTTCCAAACAATGCCACTTTCAGAGAGCTGCGTTTTGATCCGGATTGGCGGCTCGTGATCGATGAGAAATCCGTCAATGACGGCGTCACGATAGCTGTAGGTGAAGATCGGCGGGCCAAAGATCTCCGAGGTGTGCAGTGCGGGAGTGGCGGTGAGGCCGATCTTCACGGCGTCGAAGTAATCGAGAACACGGCGGTATTTGGAAATGTAGTCCTCGTAGCTGCGGAACCCCATTTCCGTCTCCGACAGCTCGCGGTCGAGCAAGTAACCGCGGTGGCATTCATCCACGACGATGCAGTCGTATTGATCGACGGAGGGAGGCGTGACGTCCTCCGAGGGGGAAAGCACTCGCCTGACCATGCCCTGAATGGTGGCAATGTGGACAGCGGTCGCGGTCTCGGGTGTGGCCTCTTCGATTTCCTTGATGCCAAAGGTCTCAGCGAAGGTGTTGAGGCTCTCCATCCGCGTATCCTTGAAGGCATCCGCCGCCTGCACACCCAGAGCGGAGCGGTCGACGAGGAAGAGGATGCGGGTGAAGCGTTGCGTCTTCAGCAACCGGTAGATGAGGGCAATGCAGGTCTTCGTTTTCCCCGTGCCCGTGGCCATGGCGAGAAGGAGCGCCCTCTGTCCGTCGCCAATGGCGGATTCCACCGCCAAGACCGCTCGCTGCTGGTACTCGCGAACGGTGAATCCATAGTCGAAGGTCTCCTCAGAGAGTTTGGCCTGGGCGGACTCTTTGTCCTGTTTCAGTGCCTCACTGAGGCCCTCGGGGGAGTAGAAGCCATCCAAGGCACGACTCAGATTGTCGGGCCGACGAAGGTCGCGGAACCAGATGCCGCTCTCCGTCTCGATCTGACGAAGGTAGGGGCGACCATTGGCGGAGAAGATGAAAGGCAAGCGGAACTCGCTCTGGGTGCCCCAATTCATTGCATGCATCTCGGTTTCGTCCGAAGGCGTGAAGCCGCGCGCGTAGCGGGCTGCCTGCTGGAGTGCCGCAGAGACATTCAGGTTCTTGCGTTTGGCCTCGACGGTGGCCATCGGTACAAGGCCGACAAAGAGCACGTAGTCGGCAGGACCCGTGGCTGTGGGCCATTCGGCAATTGCCAGGTGCTTTCCCCGCTCGGGGCGTGTTCCTTTTGAAAAACGCAACTCCTGAGAATCGACCGTCCAGCCTGCTTGACGCAATTGGTGGTCGATGAGCTTTCGGGTCGCTGCCTCGTCGAGTTCGATCTTTTGGGCGGCCTCATTGGACTTCGCGACCAGGGTGGAGATTTGCTTCGCCGGTTGGGCAATGGCCGCCGCCTGTTGGGTGGCGAGTTTCCTCTCAAGCGTCTGCTTTTCGGCATCGACTTCGGCGGCCATCTGCTCCCAAAACGCCTGCTCACTCTCAGCCGCCTTCAACTTGGCCTCCGCTGAGGCCAAGAGCTGACTCTTTCGATCATGGGCCGCCTGGTGTGCGGCGAGTTCGCTTCTCAGATTCTCCAGTTCGGATCGGAGTTCCTCGGATTCGTCGACCGGCGGTTGGGGCGGAATGAAGGGCCCTGACTTGAACTTGGGATCCGAGAACGTCCGATGGAACCAGACGCCGATCTGCCAGGTCAGCTTGAGGGTGGTCAATGCGGTGCGGTGATCGCCAGAAAGAGAATGGTTGGCGGCATTGCCGCTTCGGCGCACCTCGCCGAAGAGCTGGAGGATTTCCCTCGGCAGCACGCCCTGATCGCGCAGCCGCCCAAGTAGCTCGTACTGTCCGTCGTGGGGCCGGTCGAGGAGGCCCACGTGACTGGCAACGATCTGAGCGAGAGCCTCCGCCAACTGACGGAGTTTCAGCAGACAGGTGTTTGGGTCTTCGGCAAAGTAGCGTTCGGCCAGCATGCCCAGCTTGAGAAGCTGTTCATCGTGCACCTGCAAGTGTGCAAAATTGCTGGATAGCGTGTTTGGAGAACTCATTTCCGCAGGGACGAGATGGGTCCAAACTCGTGCTCAGAACCATCGATTGATCTAAGCGGATGGAGAGTTCAAAGGCAAGCGGGCAAGTGGGTTTGGGCGTCCTGAGTTCACCTCGACTGAGCGAGGTCGCTTATTTTACGATGTGCTCTTTCCAGGCGCTGAAGAGGACGGGGACGACGAACATGGTGATGAGTTCGATCATCGTGCCGCCGAAGATGGGGACGGCCATGGGGATCATGAGGTCACTGCCGCGGCTGGTGCTGGTGGCGCTTTGTCCGTCGTCTATCGTCGCCGGGTTCATAGGCTGATGAGAGGGACAGAGGGAAAGTAGGTCTGGTAGCGGCGAGTGTCCCGGGTGAGCAGGGTGTACCCCGCAGCTTGCGCATGGGCACCGATGAAGAAATCGGGCAGCGGAGAAGTTCTGGTGCCGCCCTGACGGCGATAGACCACAAAGGCACCCGCTGCGAGGAATAGCGCCTCCTGGTTAAGTTCCTCATAGTCCAAACCCAGCCTACGAATGATCTGATCGATCTCGGCAGCTGACGTGGCACGGCAGCAAAGTTCAGCGAAGATGATGGGATTGACCACCAGATTACCTGCATGCTCAATAAGCTGGGCACTGGACCAATCCGCCCAGACGGGATCCTGGTGGATCACGTCGGAGACGACATTGGTATCGACAAGGATGGGCATGGACTCAATCCTCACCCCGTGTGAGGTTCATCAACTCATCCGTCGTTCCACGGTCTTTCCAGATGCCGGTAAGGTCAGCGATGGCGGTGCTCATGCGTTCACGAGCGGGTGAATCCGCAGGCTTCGCCAAGGAATCGTCTGCCATTTCTGCCAGCCGTTCAAGCTGCTCTGTAGCCCAGTCCGGCAGGGCTTTGTGGCTGCGGGCGGCAGCGGAAGTGAGGCGGCTGACGAGCTGGTCATCGAGGTTCAGGACTAAAGTGCTCATGATGGGAGTCTAGCCAGAGTGAAGACTGCTTTCCAGTGGCGATTTTGCAGGCTCAAGCTGCGGAGAGCTGGGGGATGAACATCTTGAACTCACCTCGGCGGAGCGAGATGGCTACTTTACGGCCTGCTCTTTCCAGGCGCTGAAGAGGACGGGGACGACGAACATGGTGATGAGCTCGATCATCATGCCGCCGAAGATGGGGACGGCCATGGGGATCATGAGGTCACTGCCGCGTCCGGTGCTGGTGAGCACGGGAAGGAGGGCGATGACGGTGGTGGCGGTGGTCATGAGGCAGGGGCGGACGCGGCGAGTGCCCGCGGCGAGGACGCTGGCGCGGATCTCGTCGATGGTCTGCGGGCTGTCTTCGGTGAAGCGTTGCTTCAGGTAGGTGGCGATGACGACGCCGTCGTCGGTGGCGATGCCGAAGAGGGCGAGGAAGCCGACCCAAACGGCGGTGGAGAGGTTGATGGGGAAGACGTGAAAGAGATCGCGCAGGTTGTGACCGAAGAGGGAGAAGGCGAGGAAGTCGGGCTGGTTGTAGGCCCAGAGCAGGCAGAAACCTCCAGACCAAGCGATGGCGACGCCGGTGAAGACAAGCAGGGCGATGAGGCTGGAGCGGAATTGCAGGTACAGCAGCAGGAAGATCATGCCGAGGGTGATGGGTAGGATGACGGCGAAGTTGCGATTGAACTCGAGTTGGTTCTCGTAGTCGCCCGCGAAGCGGTAGGTGACGCCGTCGGGACGTGGGAGATCGCCACGGGCTTCGGCGTCTTTGAGATACTGCTGAGCGGCGAAGACGACGTCCATGGGGGCGGAGCCGGGTTCGTTGCCAAAGGTGACGTAGCCGGTGAGGAAGGTGTCCTCGCTCTTGATCATCTGGGGGCCGCGGGTGTAGCGGATTTCTGCCAAAGAGGAGAGCGGGATGGCGGCCCCTTCTTTGGAGGTGAGGAGGACGCGTTCGAGGGCCTCGATGCTGTCGCGGGCTTCGCGCATGTAGCGGACACGGACGGCGAAGCGCTCGCGGCCCTCGACGGTGGTGGTGACGGGTTGACCGCCGATGGCGAGTTGGAGCGTTTGGTGGACATCGGCGATGTTGAGGCCGTAGCGCTGAATGGCGGCACGGTCGGGGACGATCTCGAGGTAGGGCTTGCCGACGATACGTTCGGCGCTGACAGAGCCGGCGGAGAGGCCGGGGAGATTGGAGGTTTTGAGGAGTTGTTCGATGCGGATGCCGAAGGTCTCGACGGCTTCGAGATTGGGGCCGCGCACCTTGATGCCCATGGGCGCCCGCATGCCGGTGGCGAGCATGACGAGGCGGGTTTCGATGGGTTGCAGCTTTGGCGCGCCGGTCATGCCGGTGAGGGCGATGCGCTGTTCGATCTCCTTCCAAATATCGCCGGTGTTGCGGATGTGATCGCGCCACTGACGGAAGGGGCGGCCGCCGGAATCAGGGATGAGGTCGCCGAATTCGTCGAAGGCGAACCGGTCGCTCTGGGTATCGAACTGGAAGCGAACTGGGCGACCGTTGGCGTCGGTGATGAACTCGCTTTTGTAGTTCACGACGTTTTCGTACATGGAGATGGGCGCGGGATCGAGGGCGGAGTCGGCGCGACCGAGCTTGCCGACGACGCCAGAGACTTCAGGCACTTCGGCGACGGCAGCGTCAAGTTTTCCGAGGTAGTCGAGTGCTTCCTCGATGGAGGCGTGCGGCGTGACTGTGGGCATGACGAGGAAGGAGCCTTCGTCGAGGGGCGGTCGGAACTCGCCCCCGAGGCCGGGGAAGGTGGACTCCAGATCCTGCCAGAGGCGGGTGTCGGCGAGGGTGGGGACGGAGGAACCGAGCCAGCCGAACGTTTTATTCCATCCGAGCCAGCCGAGGATGCCGAAAATGACAATGCTGGCGGGAATGAGGAGGAAGGTGGCCTTGCTACGCAGGCACCAGCGGAGAAGGCTGGGGTAGAGGTGCTCAAAGAGGCGGTAAAACAGCAGCAGGCCGCCGATGATGACGGCGGTGAAGAAGATGTTGAGAAAGGTGCTGCGGTCGAGGCCGAGCGGCATCCAGTCGGCGGCGAGCCAACCGATGGTGAGGGCGGCGAGGGTGAGGGAAAGGATAACGCGGAGATTCCTTCGTGCGGGTGGTTTGGGCTCATCAGTGGCGGTGGTTTTGGACCGGCGGTAGAGGAGGTGGGCGATCGGGGGGATGAGGACGATGGCGGTGATGACGGAGGCGATGAGGGCGAAGGTCTTCGTGTAGGCGAGCGGGCCGTAAAGACGCCCGGCTTCGCCGGTGAGGGTGAGGACAGGAAGAAAGCTGATGACGGTGGTGGCGACGGAGGTGAGCACGGCACCGGCGACCTCGGTGGTGGCACGGTGAATGGTCTCAAGGGTGGGTTCGCCCGGCGGAGCATCGTCGAGGTGGTTGAGGATGTTTTCGGTGAGGACGATGCCGACATCCACGACGGTGCCGATGGCGATGGCGATGCCAGCGAGTGCGACGACGTTGGCATCGACGCCGAAGAGCTTCATGGCGACGAAGGCGATGAGCACGGCGAGTGGCAGCATGGCACCGATGAGCAGACTGCCACGCAGGTTCATGAGCATGATCATGACGACGATGATGGTGATGAGTACTTCCTGGCGGAGCGCGTCCTCCAAAGTACCAAGCGTTTCCTGGATGAGGCCGCTGCGGTCGTAGAAGGGGACCACGGTGATCTTTGAGGTGGTGAGCCACTTTGGCCACTCGGTGATGTCGTGGGTGTTGAGCCATTGCAGCCAGGTATCACCGGGGACGGAGTCGGGCGTCGTCGTTAGCGGGAGTTTTTTCTGCTCGGCAAAGGTGGCGACGGTGGCCGGATCGGTCATTTCCCAACGGATGACGGGGCGTTGCGGCAGGCCGGTGGAGAGTTCGGCAATCCGTGTCTTGGTTTCCTGGATGGCCTTGAGTGGGTTTTCGCCAAAGCGGGCGACGACGACTCCCCCGACGGCTTCGGCACCGTTTTTGTCGAGTGCGCCGCGGCGCATGGCGGGGCCGAGTTGAATGGTGGCGAGGTCGCCGACGGTGATCGGCGTGCTGCCGCGAACGGTGACGACGGCGCGGCGGAGGTCGTCGAGCGAGCGGACGTAGCCGGTGGCGCGGATGATGTACTCGACGCCATTGACGGCGAGATTGCGCGCCCCGGATTCGGTATTGGCACGACGCACGGCTTCGGCCACATCCATGAGCATGACGTTGTTGGCGCGGAGAGCGTCGGGATTGACGTCGATTTGATACTCCCGGACGAAGCCGCCGATGGAACCGACCTCGGCAATGGAACCACCCGCGAGGAGGGCGTAGCGCACCTGCCAGTCCTGGACGGCGCGGAGTTCGTCGAGGTCCCACCCCCCGACGGGTTGGCCCTTGGGGTCGCGGCCTTCGAGCGTGTACCAGAAGACCTGACCGAGTCCAGTGGCGTCGGGACCCAGCGCAGGGCGGGTGCCTTCGGGAAGAGTGCCCGGGGGAAGACTGGCGAGTTTCTCGACGATGCGACTGCGCGCCCAGTAGAAGTCAGTGCCCTCCTTGAAGATGAGGTAGATGCTGGAGAAGCCGAAGTAGGAGTAGCTGCGGACCTCGCGCACCTCCGGTACACCGAGCAGGGCGACGGTGAGGGGGTAGGTGATCTGGTCGTCCACATCCTGAGGCGAGCGGCCCGGCCAGTCGGTGAAGACGATCTGCTGGTTGTCGCCGAGATCCGGGATGGCATCGACGGGAACGGGATCGCGAGGGAAGAAATCGAACTTCCAATCGAACGGAGCGACCCGTACGCCCCAGCCGATGAAGAAGGCGAGGAGGAGGAAGACGACGAGCTTTTGCTCGAGGCAGAATCGGATGAGGCGAGACATGGTTTTTTAAACTGGGAGATGGTCAGACTTTCAGAAAATCAGTGGGGGAATGTCTTGGGTTGGAGTTGAGCCTTTAGGCGATCAGTTTGGAGGTGGGTTGGATGAGGATGGACGGGATAGGGGGTTTGGGCGTGTGGTGATCGGCTAAAGCCTTGACTCCAACGGTGGGGCGTTCGGATGACGGACTACTTCGGATGAACGTGCTCTGGCGTTGGGTCTGGATTGTCTGACGGTCTGATGGTCTGATGGTCTGGAAGAGGCGGGGAGAGGGTTTGGCGAAGTTCGCCGCAGCCGAACATGCTGGCACCGAAGTAGGGGTTGGCGGTGTCGAGGGTGGGTTGGAGCCAGTTGGCACCCCGGTTGTCGAAGGCCATGGGGCAGTGCATGAGGAAGACGCCGCCGACCTGGTCGTGTCCTTCGGCGCTGACGATCTTTCCGATGGCTTCGGAGAGGGGCTCGAAGGCGGCGCGACGGGCTTTGATGTCTGCTGCGTCGCGGACGGTGGTGGTGAGGGGTTCGAGGGAGGCTCTCCAGTCGGTGGTAGCGATGTCTTTGACGAGCCTGGTGGCGTAATCCCGGGCCTTGTTGTCGTCGTCTTCGGACAGGGCGTCGTGGATGGGGAAAAAGGCACCAAGGAGGTTTCGAAGGGCTGTGACTCGTGCGGGATCGGCGGGTTCGGATTTGCCGGAGGCGGGCGTGATCGGGAGGCCGAGGTAGCGATGAATTTGATCGAGTCGGTCGGCGATGGTTTGCCAAGTTCGCTCACGTTCTGTCTCGGTTTCGCGAGTGGCAAGGAGGTGGAGGTCGTTGATGAGACTGCGGCTGAGTTCCTGCCAGACGGCCTTGGCTTCGAGTTCGACGAGGCCGAGATCGAAGGACTTGATCTGAGAGGTGACGGCTTCGGCTGCGTTGGCGGAGAAGCCGGTTTGCAGGCGCTGAAGGGCGCGATGGACGGGTGGCCACTGCGCGGCGAGGGCGACATCGGGCTCGATGGGCGAGGATTGGGGTAGTCCGCCGTTGGGGTTCATCATGCTGGGACGGGCTTGGAGTTGGAGCTCGCTGTCGAGCTTGAAGGCTCCGCGGGTGAGGACGAGATCGCCTTCCGTGAGGCCGGACTCGATGATGTAGTGGTCGCCAGCCCGGGCACCGAGGATGATCTCGCGACCTTCGAAGGTGGGGTCACCCTTTTCGGTATGCTTCACATAGACGATGGCCCGTTCGCCCGTGCGGAGGACGGCGGAGGCAGGGATGAGAAGAGGCAAGGTTTCTGCTTTTCCCGGGGTGACAAACCCGAGGTCTTCGGCGCGCTCTAGTTTCATGCCGCAAATATCGCAGGTGCCGGGGGCATCCTTGATGATCTCGGGGTGCATGGGGCTGATCCATTTTCCGGCGAGATCGTGGGTGATGACATGGCCTGCGGCGTCGATCTCAGAGTGGATGCGGCCGGAGACAAAGGCACCGGGTTTGAGAAGGCCGTCCTCGTTTTCGACATTCACGCGGACGCTGACGACGCGACGCTGGCGGTCGAGCACGGGATCGATGAAGGCGACGCGACCGTGAAACTCGCGGCCTGGGACGGCGTCGCTGGTGAAGACGACGTCCTGGGCGAATCGGATCCAAGGAAGGTCGGCCTCGTAGGCTTCGAGATTGACCCAGATCATGTCGAGATCGGCGATGGTGTAGAGCTTCTGACCGGTGGTGACGTAGTCGCCTTCGCGGGCGATTTTTTCGACGACGATGCCGTCTTGGGGGGCAGTGAGGACGACGTGATCGGAGGGTTCCTTGGCGGCCTCCATCGCGTCGATACGATCGGCGGGGATGCCAAGGAGTCGCAGACGTTCGCGGGCGGCGTCGTAGAGCAGGCGTTGGGTGGGACTGGTGGCGTTGGCGAGTTGGCGGCGGGCTTGGATCAGGTCCTGCTGGGCGGCGAAGAGGTCTGGACTGTAGATCTCCGCGAGGTGATCGTTCTTGCGAACGCGGGTGCCGGTGAAATCGACGAACATGCGGTCGAGTCGGCCACCCACCCAGGCGGTGAGGCTTTGCACGCGGCGTTCGTCGTAGGACACAGTGCCGAAGAGCCGCAGTTCGCGAACGGCGGGGGCGCGTGTGGCGGGGGTGACGCGGAAATCCATCAGTGCGGCCGTCTCCGGCATGACGGTGATCTCGCGCAGGCCACCGGCTTTCTGCGTGGAGGCGGGGATGAGGTCCATTTTGCAGATCGGGCATTTGCCGGGGCCGGGCTGGCGGATCTGCGGGTGCATGGAGCAGGTCCATGTTCTGCTGGCTGTGGCGGCACCGGTGGCTTGAGTGTGGCCGGAGTGGTCCTCGGCGGGGCCTTTGGCGATGCGCCAGCCGATGAGGAACATGACGATGCCGACGAGGAGCATGATGGCGAAGCCGGGGCGGAGGAGGAATTGGAGTTGGGGCTTCATGGGGGGTGGGGATTTCGGATTGGCGATTTCGGAATGCGGATTGTTCTCTGGTGGGGGCGAGGACGAGGACGAGGACGAGGACGAGGAGGAGGACGAGTAGGAGTAGGAGTACGAGTAGGAGAAGGAGGATTTTTGGGCTACGGCACGAGGCCGGCGGCTTGGTGCCAGGCGGCGGCGGACTTGCCGAGGAGGGCGCGGTTGCGTTCCTGCTGGAGTTGGTAGCCTAGCCAACTGCGCCAGCGGTCGAGGACTTCGATGAAGGTGATGTTGCCGGCGGTGTAGCCACCGAGGCTGACGTCGAAGGTCTGGCGGGCGTCGGCGAGGATGCGGTCGTCGAAGAGTCGGATGAGCTGCTTTTGGGTTTCGACTTGGGAGTGGGTTTGAGCGAGCTGGTAGGCGAGTTCGTCGCGGGTGGCTTCGAGGGTGGCGTGGCTTTCGTCGATGCCGGAGCGTGCCTCGCGCTCGGCGGCGCGGCGGGGTTCCTGCCAGAGGGGGATGTTGAAACCGAGGGTGCCGTAGATTTGATCGCGGCCGTTGGTGACGCGGGAGAGGCCGGAGTTGGCGACGGAGGCATGCTGGAGTCCAAGCGTCAGGTCGGGGAGCCGTTCAAGGTGGGCGAGTTTGAGTTGAGCGTTGAACTGCCGGAGGCGGGCTTCCGCCTCGGCAATGGAGGGGTGGGATTCGAGGGCGGTCTGTGAAGGAAGGCTACCGATGCTGGCACTCCATTTTGGGGCGGGCAGGGGTGCATCTGCGGACCGGTGGAGGAGGGTGTTGAGGCGGGACGTGGCGATGAGGCGGTCGCTTTGGGCGTTAAGGAGTTGTTCATCGATGCGGGCAATTTCGGTGGTGGCATGGAGGAGGTCGGCCTGCGTCGCGCGATTGGTTTTCAGTCGCGCTTCCACCGCACTTTGAACGGAAGAAAGGAGCCTGCGGCTTTCATTAAGGATGCGGATGGAGCTGTTGGCGGCGTAGAGATCCCAGTAGGCGCTGCGAACTTGGGTTGCGATGGTGAGGGCTTGGGCATCTCGCATCGCGCGGGCGGCTTTGGCCTCTTCATCGGCCATGCGGCCCTTGGCGCTAAGTTTGCCGGGGAGCGGAAGCTTTTGCTGAAGACCGGACATCGAGGTGACGCGGCCTGCGGCGGTCTCGGCCATGCTGCCGACGGAAACCATGGCCATGGGATCAGGGAGAGCTCGTGCTTGGGGAGCCTTGGCCTCCATGCGCTGAATGCGCGCTTTGGCGGCGACCATCGTGGGGTTGTGAGTGAGGGCGTGGCGGACCAGGGCGTCGAGGCTGGCGTTGGAGGGAAGCGCCCGGTTGGTCGCGGGAGTGGCATCGGCGGGGGGCGGGGACATCGCATCGATGTCGGTCGAGCGCGTCGCGGTGCATCCGTCCGTGAAGACGAGTGCCACGGAGGCAAGCCCGAGCCTGAAGAGGGTCGGCTTCATGGGAATGGGGAGGTGGAGTTGCGCTGGCGAGGCTGGAGCGTCACCATGGAGTCATGGACTATTCTTTCGAAGCCGAGGTGACTTTGGCGACGAATTTTGCTGGGTCTTTCTCGAACTCTGGGAGGCAGTGATCGCAGCAGAATTTCACAGTGACGCCGTCATGCGTGACGACGATTGGCTCGCCCATGGAGCCAAGTTTTTCACCCGAGACGACGCAGACATCGAGGGGGTAGGATACGGCGGCAGCGGAGGATGTGGATGGGTCTGACTCGCTTTGGCCACAGGAGGCGAGAGAGAGCGAAAGAATGGATACGGAAAGCAGGAAAAGGAAAGGCTTCATGATGAATAGAATGGGATGAGGTTTCGGTGCCTGATGGTCCGAGGAAGCCGTCTTCGTGATGGCAAGACGACTGGCGTGGGAGCAGACAGCTCACGCTATGAATTCTCCGTTGGAGAACGGATGAGGTTCCCGAATCAGAGCAGCCAAACGCAACGTTGTGCGTGGGATCGCCACAGGGGCGGGGCGTGGGCAAGCAGGCTCCAGAGGGGGCGAGGCAGTTCCCAAATTGAAGGCGGATGAAGCGCGTTTGAGCGCAAGAAATCGTCGTCAGTGGCGGAAGATGAGCCGGGTTCGGGAGTGAAGGTTTGGCTGGCGGGAGCTTCCTGGAGTTTGCCGCCGGACTTGCAATGGCAATCCTTGGGCGAAGACGTGTTGTCGACCGGTGCCGGTGAGCTGGGTGCCTGTTGGCAGCAGGCATGGACGGCCTGATCGACCTGCGTTGCACCTTCAGCCTCTGCCGAACAGCAGAAGAAGAGCGGCTGCATAAGCAGCGGCAGCAGGAGGATGGCGACGACGCGGGAGGTCATGATGGAAAAGCAGTCTTTCCGTGTGAGAGGATTGTCGGGCTTGGTATTCCAACGGGCAAATCCTTTTTCATGGGTTCCTGCCACCGAGTTCCGGGCGGATGTGCTTCTCAGAGTGTCACACCACTCAGCTTGAGGAGTCGCATGGTCACCCAGTAAAGGGCGATCGTCAGGACGATCCCGGAACCAAGGGCCGCCCAGAAGGACCCTGTTTTTTCGATGAACCAAGGCATCAGTAAAAACATGGGGAGAGTGGGCAGGACGAACCAGAAGGTTCCGAAAGCGTGCTGGCCGATGAGCTTGGCATCCTTTGTCTCAGTGTAGAGCCAGATGAAGGCGAGGAGGGACATGAGCGGAAGCGAGTGAACGATGCTCGCGACCATGTTGTTACGTTTGGCGAGTTCTGAAATAGCCGTGATGATGATGCCGCTGAGAAGTGCTTTGGTGACGAGGTAGGTCATGGCCTGATCGGGTTCTTGGTTTGGGTCCGTGATCTCAATTGTGACCAACGGACCGCCTTTCGGCAAGACCGTTGAGCAAACTCCATTTCTCGAGGTGGAGGGGGCCGAATCGGCTCGCAGGGAGGCTCTGCCTCCAGTCGCTAAAGCGCGGCGCGGTAGAGGGACTCGAAATCTGTTTCCACGAGGACTCTCGGATTGAACTGGGCGGTCCACTGTTTCATGGCCATTTGGGCGAGCGCGGGAATGTCGGCCTCGCTGACGCCGTAGTCCCGGATTTGACGAGGCATCTTGGCTTCCCAGAGGAGCTCGCTGACTCGGTCGGCGAGGTCGCCGTCGAAGAGGCTTTTGTAGATGGCGGCGATCTCGGGGATGGCGCTGTTGAACCGGATGACATGCGGAAGCATGACGCCGACGGCCTCGCCGTGGACGACGTCGAACCTGGCCGTCAGCGGATTGGCGCAACTGTGGGCGGCGCCGAGCATGGAATTCTCGATCGCGGTGCCCGCGTAGGCGGCGCCGAGTTGCATCTGGGCGCGGGAGTCGAGGTGGGTGGGATCGCGCAGGACCTTACTGAAGCCGGAGTGGCAGAGCCGAAAGCCTTCGCGGGAATACATCAGCGAGTGCGGATTCCGCTTCGTGGTGACGGCGGATTCGAGCGCGTGGGAAATGGCATCAATGCCGGTGCAGACCGTGACGCGATGCGGTTGGGAAACCGTGAGCGCAGGATCGAGGATGGCGACACGGGCTGCGGCCTTGGGATCGCCGCAAGCCATCTTCACATGGGTCTCGGCGTCGGAGATGAGGGCGAAGCTTTGGCACTCGCTGCCGGTGCCCGCCGTGGTGGGAATGGCGATGAGGGGAAGCATGGGTTCTGTGGCCTTGCCCACGCCCCAGTAGTCCTGCATGCGACCGCCATTGGTCAGGATGAAGTTGCAGCCTTTGGCGGTATCCATGCTGCTGCCGCCACCCAAGCCAATGATCAGGTCCGTTTGGAAATCCCGAGCGGCGACCAAGCATTGATCCACGTCTTCGGTGCTGGGATTCTCCCTCACCTCGCCGAAGACAGTGGCTTCCAGTCCGGCAGCTTTCAAGCTTGCGACGGCCGTGGCCGTGTACCCTGCCTTCACGATGCCGGGATCGGAAACGACGAGAGCCCTCTTCCCGCCGATCTCGACCGCGAGTTCACCAACCCGAGCGAGGGTGCCTTCACCGAAAATGAGGCGAGTGCGAGGGTGGTGGTCGAAGGTGGAAAGCATGGTGAAGGGGAATGAATTGGCCGCAAAGAAATGCAGAAGTGAATGGGAAAGTGAAACGGGGAATTCCCTTCGTAATCCTTGTCCTAATCGTCGTCTTAATCTGCCCTGGCGGAGATGGGTTGGAATTCAGGGAGCCTTCGGGCGATTGTTGCGGGTGGGCAGGGCCTTTGAACGTGTCGACTGATCGCATGAAGGCTTCACTCCAACAACGTCTCTACCAAGCGCAGTCGATGGAGCGGCGCTTGTAGAGGAACTCGAACATGTTGCCCTCGTGGGGCTGGTCCCAACTGATCTTCATCGTGGAGATCGGCCCGATGTTGAGGCGGTCGATGTCCGGGCAATCCATGAGATCTGTCAAAAATTCTGGATCCTCCGTGATGGCCGTCACGATCAGTGAGTAGCCAATCTTCGATAGGATTTCTTTTTGCGGAGCCTCGACCACAGCGGCGTAGGGGCAGAGGAACTCGCGATTGAAGAGCGGGTGGTCGATGCTGTCGCAGTGAATGACGGTGGGGCGGAGGTAGGTGCCGCCTTCGAATTCGAGCTTGCGGGGTCCGTCGCGGAATTCGGCGGTGGCGTCCGTGGCTCCGGGTGTCTTGAGGTCGGCCTCGATGGCGCCGTCGATGTACTCAGCCATCTTGGCGTTGGCAAAACCGGAAAGCTTGGCGTTTTCGTCCTCGGGGGGCAGCGGCTTCACGGGGCCGAGCTTCTCGGCGATGGCGCGCGCGATCTCCTTGCCGTACTTTGGCACGATGACGGCGGAGGCGTTGATGCAGGAGCGACCGCCATTGTCGGAAATGGAACCTGCGATGACGTCGATGTACTCACGCCAGTTTTCGATTTTGTCCTCTCCAATGATGATCTTACTCCAGCCGGGTCCGTGAACCTGAACGGCCGGATTGTTTTCGTGCTGCTTCACCGTGCCGATGTCGCCAAAGACGAGGCTGCGGCCGGAGAGCTTGATGACCTCGCCCGAGCCTTCGTGGTCGGTGGGGTAGAAGCCGAAGGCCTCGGCTGGGGCGCCAGCGGCGATGAAGGCCTGGATGAGGCGGAAGGGGGTCCAGGGTTCGTCGCGGCCCGGTTTGATGATGACGGGGATCTTCAATGCGATGGAGGGAAGCCAAAGCGAGTTCACCGCCGGGGAGTTGCTCGGCATGACAAGACCCAGGCACTTGGTGGTGGGGAAGAACGCGACGGGGGCGCCGGATTGCTCACCGAAACCACGGTCGATCACGCTGAAATCCAGACCGCGGGAGAGGCCGTTGAGGATGAGCTGCATGTGGGTGAGCGCGTAATGGATCTTGGCCATGTTGCGCTTCACCATGATGTGTGGCAGGCCGCTGGTGAGCGAGAGGGTGGAGATGTACTCTTCCGGCGTCTGAGTGTGCCCGCGATCTCCGAGGGGCAGGGTGCCGTTGAGGAACAGTTCACCCGCCTTGGCGGTGATGTCGATCAACTCAGCGACGGTGAATTTTTTCAACGCCGCGCGGGCTTCATCGATGCGGCTGAGGTCCCGGCGAATGATGCCGGCATTGACCTGACTGACCTCGGCCATGACCTCGCCGGTGCGGTGGTTTTTAACTTCGACCTTGGTGAGACTGTCGTAGGCCTTGCCTTTGCGGAGGGTGGGGAGGTGTGGGACGGTGGACATGCGGTGGGTTGTGAGAGAGTTTTTTTGGAGTCGAGATGCTTACGAGTGCCAAAAGAGCGGGGCAAAAGGAAAAAGTATGAACTGTCGGGAGGGGGGCGGTCTTTCGGCGGTTGTCAGGTGCTCAGGGTTTGTGGCTTTCTGAGAGCCTGTCCGGTGACAGCGGCAGGCGGCAAATTTGCTTCTGAGAACGGAGGCGGTGTGCAAGTAGGCCCGCCTGCCGACGTTTTGTTTGGATCATGAGTGAGATATCGAATCGGTCGCGTCGGGGATTTTTGAAACAAGGGCTGGGAGGCGTGGCAGCGCTGGGTTTTCCAACGGTGATTCCTTCATCGGCGCTGGGGAAGGACGGGGCGGTGGCCCCTTCTGAGCGGGTGGTGATGGGAGTCATCGGTGCGGGTGGCCGCGGCGTGTCGGACATGAAAAATTTCCTCAATGACGAGCGGGTGCAGGTTGTGGCAGTGTCGGATGTCGAAAAAGAATCCACGCGCTACAACAAGAATGTGGTGAAGCAGTTTGGAGCGCTGGGCCGCGAGCCCGGCCGGGCCATCGTGAACGAAGCTTACGGAACCCAAGGATGCGAGGCCTATGCGGACTTTCGGGACCTTCTTGCGCGGGACGACATCGACTCGGTCTTGATTGCGACGCCGGACCACTGGCACGCTCTCCATGCCACGGCGGCGGCAAAGGCAGGGAAGCACATTTACTGCGAGAAGCCCTTGTCGCTGAGCATTGATCAAGGACGGAGGATGGTGGACGTCGTCGAAGGCTCTGGCGTGGTATGGCAAACGGGAAGTCAGCAGCGGAGCGACGTGCATTTTCGTCTGGCCTGTGAGTTGGTGCGCAATGGTCGTTTGGGTGAGTTGAAGGAGATCCGAGTGGGACTGGCGAGTGACAATCGAGACAACAATGGCCATGCTGCGCAGACGGCTCCCACGCCAGTGCCAGAGGGACTGGATTATGAGATGTGGCTCGGGCCAGCCCCCGAGGCTCCCTTTTGTCCGGCGAGGCTGCACTCCAACTGGCGATGGATGTATGACTATTCCGGCGGCAACTTGACGGACTTCGGGGCGCATCATCTGGACATCGCGCAGTGGGCGATGGATGCGGAGCGGAGTGGCCCTGTGGAGTTCTATGACTTTGCGGCCACGTGGCCGGAGAAGGGTGCGCTCTACACGACGCCGCCGACGTTCTCGTTTTCGTGCCGGTATGAGAATGGTGTGGAGATGAAAGTGGCGGACAAGATGGATTTTGGTTCGGGCCTTCAGTTCATTGGGACGGACGGGAAGATCACGACTGGTCGCGGTTCGTTGAAAGTCGAACCGGACGCGGCCCGGGCAAAGCTGGGTCCCGACGATGTGCACTTGTATGAGAGCAAGGATCACTTCCGGAATTTCATCGATGCCATTCGTGACGGGGTGGCTGCCGCAGCACCGATCGAGATCGCGCACCGAAGCATCACGATTGCGCATCTTGGAAACATCGCCTTGCGGTTGGGGCGGGAGAACCTGAAGTGGGATCCCAAGGCTGAGCGCATTGTGGGTGATGAGGAGGCCGATGCGATGCGGTCGCGGCCGATGCGGGCACCTTGGGAGCTCGGGTGAAGGGCCCCGGGAGTCTTTCGACTGCCGAAATTCAGCGTGTAAGTGTCCCAGCGTGTGACCGGGTCCCTGCTTGACTCCACCCCCGTGGAGATCGTGGTTGGTCGATGGAAATGATCACCAGTGCGAAGAACGAGCGCATCAAATTTGCCCGCAGTGTCCGCGAGGGACGCGAGGCGGAGTTGGTGTTCGTTGAAGGTGAGCGCTTGGTGGACGATTGCCTGAAGGCCGGAGTCGAGATCGAAGCCGGCTTTTGTGTCACGGAGCTTTGGGAGCGCTACGCCGGACGGATTGGAGACGCTTTGCTGGAGGTGAGTCCAGAAGTCATGCGATCCATGTCGGACACGGTGACACCGCAGGGGATCGTGGCCTTGATGCGCAGGCCTGAGACGAAGCTGGACTGCCTTTGGGAAACTGAGGGCGTGCCGCTCGTGGTGGCGTTGGACCGGCTTCAAGATCCGGGGAATGTGGGCACCTTGTTCCGGACGTCCGAGGCCGCCGGAGTGACAGGAATCGCTGTGCTTGAGGGGACGGCAGATCCGTTTTCGCCCAAGGTGCTTCGGAGCTCAATGGGATCGATTGTTCGAGTGCCCCTGCAAGTGGGTCTGTCTGGCGATGACGTGGTGGCGGAGGCCAAAAGGCGTGGACTTCAGGTGGTGGCTGCTGCCGGGGAAGCGCAGCGGTCGTTCCGTGACGTGGATTGGACAAGGCCCACCATGTTGATCCTGGGGAATGAAGGCCGGGGGGTGGACCCCGAACTCTTGGAGGCTTGCGATGTGACCATTCGCATTCCGATGGCAGGTGCGGTAGAGTCTCTCAACGTCGCCACGGCAGGGGCGGTGCTGCTCTTCGAGGCGGCCCGTCAGCGGGAATCTGGCGTTTAAAAAGTGGACACAGTCGGAATGCCGTCGTCCGCAGAACTCAGGCGAGCGAGTGATCTCCGCGACCTTTTTTGACGGGCGAAGTCTTGCGGTGAACCCAGACGGACTGGACCATGCCCATGAGGAACATGGTGACGACCATGAAAGTGCCGCCGTAGCTGACGAAGGGCATGGGGAGTCCAGTGATGGGCACAAGTATAATGCTCATGCCCATGTTCATGAAGGAATGGGTGAACAGCATGGCCACGATGCCCACGACGAGCAAGCGCCCCAATTGGTCGCGGGCGTAGAAGGCCACAAAAATGCTTTGGAGTAGAAGCATGGTCATCCCTGAGATCAGCAGAAGGCCACCCCGGAATCCAAACTCTTCTCCGATGACCCCGAAGATGAAGTCATTGATCGCCACGTCGGCAGGGAAAAAGGTGCGGTGGATCGTGTTTTGCTCGGGCGCTTTTTGGGATTCAGGGCCTTTGCCATCAAACCCGGCGGAGCCCACGGCCAATCGAACGTGGTACGGCACCCAGGCATCGGCTTGGACGTCAAAGTCGCCATCCGTGAGCATGGCGATGTAGGTGTCGATCCGTTTCTGCTGGTAGGGTTTCAGCATGAAAAAGTAAGCGACCGGCACAACGCAGAGCACCAGCAAGACCAAGGTGATGAGGTAGCGAAACGGAATGCTGCCGACCAGAAGCAGGGAGACGAAGAGCGGTCCCCATACAGCGGCCGAGCCAAGGTCCGGCTCCTTCAAGATCATCAATGCGGGCACGGCTGAGAGGATGCCGCCGAGCAACAGCCGGAGTGATGGGTAGCGGAAGATGGGCGCCACCCGCTGAAGGTCGCCAAAGACGATGGCCAGCAGCATGATGCCCGAGACGATGGCAAACTGGGATGGCTGGACCGAGGTGCCGCCAAGATTCAGCCAGCTCGTGGCCCCGGATTTCTCGATCCCAAACATCTTCACGGCAATGAGGCCTGCGATGCCCAGAGGGTAGGCAAGCCACGCACCCCAGCGAATCCATTTGTAGTCGATCAGGGAGGCGGCGAAGAAAATGGGGACGCCGACGATCATCCAGCGGAGTTGCTGGGTCCACTTGATTTGAAGGTTAGGGTCTTCCCGGAAGTAGCTGGCGGTGTAGATCGCGTAGAGGCCAAAGGCCATCAGCGCGAGCATGTTCAGGACAAGGATCCAGTTGATGCCGAGGAACTTTTTGAAAAGAGGCGTCATGGCGGCGTGACAATGGATCAGGCTAGGGCAGGAACCGCCTCCAGCAGTTGCCGGGTGTAAGCGTGTTGCGGGCGATCGCAAATGTCGTCGGCCAGGCCTTCCTCGACAATTTTTCCATGATGGAGGACCACGATCTTGTCGCTCATGTGGCGGACGACGGCGAGGTCGTGCGCGATGAAGAGCAGGGTGAGCTTGAACTCGTCCTGGATGTCCTTGAGCAGATTCAGGATCTGGGCCTGAACGCTGACATCGAGGGCGCTGACGGGCTCGTCGCAGATGAGGAACTTGGGTTCCACCGCGAGTGCACGGGCGATCCCGATCCGCTGGCGCTGCCCGCCACTGAACTCGTGCGGGTAGCGATTGAGGGACTCCTCGGGCAATCCGACTCGGTGAAGCAACGCGGCGGCAATGTCCCGGCGCTGATGCCGGGACAGTTTCTTGAAATGAATGCCGAGTGGCTCGCCGAGAATCTCTTCGACGGTCATTCGCGGGTTGAGGGAGCCAATGGGGTCTTGAAACACCATCTGCATTTGCTTGCGGAGGGGGCGGAATTCACTCTCCGAAAGGCTGAGGATCTCGCGGTCTTCGTAGAAAGCCTCGCCAGCAGTCGGTGGCACGAGCTTGAGCAGGGCGCGGGCGATGGTGGACTTTCCGCTGCCGCTTTCGCCCACCAGTCCGACGGTGGTGCCTTTTTCGACCTCGAAACTCACGTCATCGACGGCCTTGACCCAACCGCCTTTTCCCAGCCAGCTTTTACGGAGAGGGAAGTGGATTTTGAGGCCTTGGACGCGAAGCAGGGACATGGTTGGCAGATAGGAATCGGGATCGTATCACAGGTGAATCGAGGTGCGAACAAAACCTCCCCGCAATAGGAGAACCGAGCTTACTCGGACACTGTGAGGGGGCGGGTGACGCGTTTCCAGAAGAAATCGAGTTCGCGGGCGAGGACGCTCATCACCTCGGAGGGCTCCGCCTGAATCGCGCCGGACTCCGCATCTTTGATGATGCGCTGCATGGCGTAGAGTGAGGCGACGCTCCGGGCGTTCAGCGCAATCGGGTCCAACCGTGACTTCACGCTGTCGGGAAAGAGGTCGCTGTCGTGCAGTTCCTGCCACACTTGGGACTCGCGATCCGTTTTGAAGGTGGCGATTTTAAAATTCACGGGGGCATTTCCCACCACGCCCAGTTCAGCCTGCCGCCCGGCGGCAAAGGTGGCCACGGTCTTCCAGTACGAGGTATCGGTGAACTGGGCGAGCCCAAACAGGATCTCGGCCCCCTGGAGGGTCCACATCATGGCGTAGCGTCCGGTCAGGCCTGGAAGCTCATGCTCGCTGAGTCGGACGAGCGGGAACCGGCGTCCGGCCAGTCGGATGAGATCTCCCAGCTTGGTGTAGTCAAGACCCAGCGAGTCGGCTTCGGCCGACATCTGGAGCGCCAAGGCCTCGAAACGACCCAGCAGGGCGTCTTGCTTTGGGTCGCCCGTGGACGTGCGGCTTTCTTCAGAAGCGGAGGCGTCTTCGGAGGTTGGACTCCCTGCGGCGGCTGCGGCGCCAGTTCCGGCCATCACTGAAGCGAGGCGTTGGACCACTTGGCTGTGTTCATTGGCTGAACTTGGCGATGCCGTTCCGTTGGGTGGATTCCTGGAGGATGGATCGCGCGTGCCCTGAGGCTCCTTCAGCTTGACCAGCATTTCCCGGAGTTTGACGAAGGAGTCGGTGGCCGCTTGGGGTGTCGGCGGGTCGGAAGGGTCGGCTTCGCTCGGCTCCTCGGCCGGCAGCTCGGGTTCGTTCTCCTGAGGCAAGGCGTGCTGAGGCTCGGACAGACCCTGGGCCACGCGCTTGACGTAGTCGCCGGTGTCGTCGTCGAAGACGGCCGGTTCGCCGTCGTCGTCGGCCGGATCCAGCGGGGTTTCACCGAATTCATCCCCACCGATGACGAGCGTTGGTAGATCATCCTCGTCCTCCTCTTCCATCCCAAACTCGTCCGGCGAAGCGACCGATTGCTTGAAGGCTTCCCACTGCTGCGCCGCGTGCCGAAGAAAGGCGCGGGCAGAGACGGAACCAAGTGGACGACCGAGGAAGTAGCGTTCGACACCCAGAAAGTCCTGGAACTCTTTCGAGTCGTCGGCACTGACATCAGCTTCAGACAAACGGAGTCGGATGAGTGCCGTGGCATCTTTGG
>CAXBNA010000041.1:0-34429 GCA_963976915.1 uncultured Verrucomicrobiales bacterium | reverse complement strand
GGCAGGGTCCCAACGACCCGCCACACCGACAGAAGGGGAGCGACTACAAGGACGACAAGTGGGGCATCATTCCCGACCCGTCGAATGTCGCGCCACATGTGAAAGCCATGCTCGAATCGCTGGATGCCAGTGTTGGCCAGGTGATGGAGACGCTGCGCCGCCTTGGACTTACGGACAACACGTTGGTCATTTTCACCTCCGACAACGGCGGCTACATCGACTACGGGCCGCGCTTTCAGCACATCTCCAGCAACGGCGTTTACCGGGGGCAAAAGACCGACGTTTACGAAGGCGGTCATCGTGTGCCAATGATCGTCTCCTGGCCGGGCCGTATTGGACCCGGCGTCAGCGACGCTCTCACGCACAGCAACGACTGGATGCCCACGCTACTCCAGCTTGTCGATGCCGCTCCTCCCAGCAACGATGGCGTGAACCTGCTTCCTCTGATCTTCGACGGCGAGGCCCTACCCGAGCGCACCTTATTTTGGCGCACCCGCTCCGCGCACGCCGTTCGTCGTGGTCCTTGGAAGCTCTGCGTCATCGGGAAGAAGACCGAACTCTATCACCTCGGTGACGATCCCAGTGAAACGACGAATCGCGCCACCGCCGAACCGGCCTTGGTCAAGGATTTGAGCGCCGCCTGGTCCGCCTGGAACGCCAGCGTCAATCAATCCGCCGAACCCTACGAGAAATGAAATTCATCCTCCCCATCCTTCTTCTCTCTGCGTCGGTTGCTTTTTGCGCCGACAAGCCCAACATCGTCTTCATCCTGGCCGACGATCTCGGCTACGGTGACCTCGGCTGCTACGGCGGAAAACACATCGCCACGCCAAACATCGACCAACTGGCGACGCAAGGGTTGCGCTTCACCCAAGCCTACGCGGGTGGTTCGGTTTGCACACCGTCGCGAAGCGCATTGATGACGGGGTTGCACGGCGGCCACACACCCGCGCGCGACAACGTTCCGCACTACCCGACCTATCTCGATGACGACGATGTCACCGTCGCCGAGGTGCTGAAGTCGGCGGGTTACCAAACCAGCGGCATCGGCAAGTGGTCACTGGGTGATGCAGGCACACCGGGCGCGGCTTTGAACCAGGGCTTTGACCACTGGTTCGGTTACCTCAACCAGGACCACGCACACTACTACTTCACCGAGTATCTCGATTCCGATGACGGTCGCCGTGAGATCCCGAACAATGCGGTGACGCACGAGCACTACAGTCACGACCTGATGACCGATCGCGCGTTGAAGTTCATCCGCGATGCCAAGGACAGTCCGTTCTTCTTCTACGCCGCCTACACCGTGCCGCATTTCTCGGCGCACGACGAGGATCCCGATGGTTTGGCGGTGCCTTCAACCGAGCCGTACACGGATCGCGACTGGCCGGAGAAGGCGAAAAAGTATGCCGCCATGGTGCACCGATTGGATCGCGATGTCGGACGCATCACGGCGCTGATCGACGAGCTCGGGCTGAAGGACAACACGCTGATCGTCTTCTCCAGCGACAACGGCGGCCACTCGACGGTGTGGAAGGAGTTTCAAACCAGCGGCCTATTGCGTGGCTACAAGCGCGACCTCTACGAAGGCGGCATTCGCGTGCCCTTCATCGCCCGCTGGCCGGGCGTGGTGCCAGCCGGAAAGACCAGTGACGCAGTGATCGCCTTTCAGGACATGCTGCCCACCTTCGCCCAACTGGCCGGCGCGGAAGTGCCGGAAGGTCTCGATGGCATCGACATCACGGCCGCGCTGAAGGGCGGCAAACTCGACGCTCCGCACGAGTTTCTCTACTGGGACTACGGTCACTGCCGCCGCTACTACGATCAGGCGGTGCGGCTCGGCGATTGGAAGGGCATCCGTCTTGGTAAGGAAGAGGGTCGCGTGCAACTCTACGATCTCGCCAGCGACATCGGTGAGACGCGCGACGTCGCGGCGGATCATCCGGACGTGGTGAAACACATCACCGCGATCATGGACCAGGCGGTCACGCCGAACGCCCGCTATCCCATTGGTGAGATTTACAAAGGCGGCGCCATTTGGTTGGCCGCAAACATGCACCCGTCACAGATCAAGTTGCCACCGCTCGTCAAACCGGGCGATGTCGGCTACCTCAGCGCCGAGTTCATCTTTGATCCGAAGGACGCGCCGACACCGCAGTGCCACTCCTCGTCCATCGTCGAACTCCCGAACGGTCAACTGGCCGCAACGTGGTTTGGTGGCACCAACGAGCCGCACATCGACAACTCGATTTGGTTTTCGCGCCAAGTAAACGGCGAATGGCAAAAACCCATCGAGGTGGTCACCGGAGCGGAAGGTGAGGACTCGGATCGCCGCACCGGCAATCCCATCTTGTTCCAACCACGCGAGGCGGGCGCGCCACTGCTGCTGTTTTACAAGGTCGTGCCGTCAGAAATCAATCGCGCCAGCGCCTGGCACGGCATGATGACCCGGAGCGACGACGGCGGCCTGACCTGGGACAAGCCGTGGAAACTGGGCACGAACGAGAAGCTCGGCAGCTCGCCGCACCTGCTCGGCCCGGTGAAAAACAAACCGCTCCAACTCGCCGGCGGCACCATCGTCTGCCCCAGCAGCAGCGAGCACGAAGGCTGGCGGGTGCACTTCGAGCTGACCCGCGACTTCGGCAAGACCTGGGAAGTGATTGGTCCCATCAACGACGCCAGGAACTTCAACGCCATCCAGCCCAGCGTGCTGACCTATCCCGATGGCCGCTGGCAGATCCTGTGCCGCAGCAAGGAAGGCGTGATCGCCCAGAGTTGGTCGCCCGATGGCGGCAAAACCTGGAGCCCCTTCACCGCCACCCATTTGCCCAATCCCAATTCCGGCACCGATGCGGTGACGCTGGCCGACGGTCGCCAGTTGCTCGTTTACAACCACACGCTCAAGCGCGCACCGTTTCCTTCAGGTCGATCCATGCTCAACGTCGCCCTTTCCACCGACGGCAAGAAATGGAAGCCCGTCCTGACACTCGAGAAGGAGAAGGGCGAGTTCTCCTACCCCGCCGTGATTCAAACCCCTGATGGCCGCGTTCACATCACCTACACCTGGAAGCGGCAGACCATCCAACACGTCGTGCTCGATCCCAACCAGCTATGAAGTTTCTGATTCAACTGATTGTCCTCTCCGCAGCTCTGCGGCTCTGCGCGGGCCTTTCGTTCGCTGTTCCGCCCAACGTCCTCTTCATCGTCGCTGACGATCTCAATTGCGCGATCTCGCCCTATGGCGATCCGAATGCAGTGACGCCTAATCTGGATCGCCTGGCGAAGCGCGGGTTGACCTTTGAGCGAGCGTATTGCCAGCAGGCGGTTTGCAACCCCTCGCGGTCGTCGTTCCTCACGGGGCTGCGACCCAACACGGTCGGGGTTGATGACTTGCGGAAGTGGTTTCGCGAATCCGCGAAGGGTGGTTCGACCCTGGTGACGCTGCCCCAGCACTTCAAGAACCACGGCTACTTCTGCCAGGACATCGGCAAGATCTTCCACAACATGGGCGAAACCAAGGACCGACGCTCGTGGTCCATCGACGAGGTGCTGTTCGAAGGCAGCCATGCTGATGACACCATCTTCAAGAACACACCACCCGAGCCGGGCGTCGAAAAACCGACCTACAAGGCGCCGGTCACCGAGGCACACGATGTGCCGGACACCGCCTATCGCGATGGCCAGATCGCCAACCTCGCGGCCGCGATGCTGCGCGACCAACCGCCCGAGGGCCAGCCGTTTTTCCTCGCGGTCGGCTTCTGGCGTCCGCACCTGCCGTTTGTCGCACCGAAAAAGTACTGGGATCTCTATGACCCAACGAAGCTCACGTCGCCCGAACCGCCGAGCCCGCCCGAGCATGTGCCTGCCATCGCCATGCATGCGTCAGGCGAGATTCATGGCTACGGGGAGGTTCCCAAAGATCGCGACTTCTCCGAGGACGAAGTGCGCCACTACAGGCACGGCTACTATGCCTCGATCAGCTTTCTCGACGCGCAAGTCGGCGAAATCCTCAATGCGCTCGATGCCAGTGGTCACGTGAGTGACACGATCATCGTGTTCACTTCCGATCACGGCTTTCACATCGGCGAGCATAGCCTGTGGGGCAAGACCTCCAACTTCGAGCTCGATGCACGGGTGCCGTTGATCATCGCCGACCCGCGTGAGCCGCAGGGCCACGGCAAAAGCACCGATGCTTTCGCCGAACTGGTGGACCTCTACCCGACCCTGGCAGAGTTGGCGGGCATCGGCGCTGACGCACCGAAGCGCCTTGAAGGCGACAGCCTCGTGCCCGTACTGAAGGACCCGACCGCCAGCGTGAAGGACGCAGCCTTCACCCAGCACCAGCAGCCGTTTTACGGCAAGGAATCCGACTGGAAGGCCTACGGCTACTCGGTCCGCACCGACCGCTGGCGCTACACCGAGTGGCGCAACATCAAAACGGGACAGGTCATGGACCGCGAACTCTACGATCACAATGCCGATCCGACCGAAGCCCGCAATGTCGCCGGAATGAGCGAGCACCAGCAGGTGGTTCAAGAACTCTCCCAGCGAATTGCCACTCAGTTCGGGGCGGCAAGTCCGTAGAGAGAGGCCCAGTTGCCAGACGGGGGCATCCGTGATAGCAGAACGCCGTCTTCATGACTGACCTCACCAATCTCGAAAAGCGCCATCTTTGGCACCCGTTCACACCGATGGCGGAATGGTGTGCCGAAGACCATGAGCCGCTGAGGATGGTTGATGGATGTGGCTGCGTTCTCCGGGATCAGCATGGCAACGAGTACCTCGACGGAAATTCATCCATCTGGACCAACATCCACGGTCATCGACATCCGACGATGGATGCAGCGATCCGTGAACAGTTGGATCGCGTGGCGCACACCTCTTTTCTCGGCCTGTCCCATGAGCCTGCGATTCGCTTGGCCAAGGGACTCGTCGATTTGTTTCCGGGTGAAAAGCTGACGCGGGTGTTTTTCAGCGATGATGGCTCCACAGCCATTGAGTGCGCGGTGCGAATGGCACTCCAATTTTGGAAACAATCAGGGAAACCCGAGCGCGACACGCTCCTCACCTTTGATCGTGCCTATCACGGCGATACGCTTGGGGCGGCGAGCCTTGGGGGATTGCCAGTATTCAAGGGATCGGGGAACGATTTCGGCTACCGGGTTCTAAACCTCTCCTCGATGGCCGAGGTGGAAGCGCTTCCCGCATCCGAGAAGCGGCGATTGGCTGGCGCGGTCGTGGAGCCCCTGATCCAAGGGGCCGCCGGAATGCGAATTTGGCCAAAGGGAATGCTGAAGCAGCTGAGTCAATGGTGCGGCCTAAATGACGTGCTTCTGATTCTGGACGAAGTCATGACCGGCTTTGGACGAACGGGCACCATGTTCGCCTGCGAGCAAGAGAGCGTGGTGCCTGACCTCATCGCCTTGGCCAAGGGACTCACCGGCGGCTATATGCCGCTCGCTGCGACGATCACCACGGAACGAGTTTTTGAGGCGTTCCTCGGAGATGGGCAAACGTTTTTCTATGGTCACAGCTACACGGCCAATCCACTCGGGTGTGCCGCCGCCTTGGCCAGTCTTCGGGTGTTCGAAGAAGCGCAGGTGCTCGACAAGGTGGCGTCCAAGATCACCACCTTTGCTGAATTGCTCGCACCTCTGAAGGTTCATCCGTCAGTCATTGACGTCCGCCAGTGCGGGCTCATCGCCGGCATCGAAGTCGGCCCCTTTGATCCGGCCCTCCGGATCGGGCATCAAATCTGCCTCGCTGCACGCAAGCACGGCTTGCTCACCCGGCCCGTCGTTGACACCCTGGTGCTCATGCCTCCCCTCTGCGCCAGCGGCGAAGAGCTTGCCCGCATGGTTGCCGCCCTGACGGCAGCCATGAATGATGTGCTCGGCTAACAACGTCAGTGCTTGATGGAGCAGCCAGGGCCGACGTTTTGGAAAAAGTCGGTGCCCTTGTCGTCGATCAGGATGAACGCAGGGAAGTCCTTCACCTCGATCTTCCAGATGGCCTCCATACCGAGTTCGGGATACTCGACGACTTCCATCTTCTCGATACTCTCCTTCGCCAGAATCGCGGCGGGACCGCCAATGCTGCCAAGGTAAAAACCCCCGTGCTTTTTGCAGGCGTCGGTGACCTGCTTGCCACGATTGCCCTTGGCGAGCATGACCATGCTTCCGCCATGGCTCTGGAAAAGATCCACATAGCTGTCCATCCGACCGGCGGTCGTGGGGCCAAAGCTTCCGCTGGCCATGCCGGGCGGGGTCTTGGCCGGGCCCGCATAGTAAACGGGGTGCTCTTTGAAGTAGTCGGGCAGGTCGGCACCGGAATCGAGCCGCTCCTTGAGCTTCGCGTGAGCGATGTCTCGCGCGACGATGATCGGCCCGTTGAGAAGAAGGCGGGTGGTGACGGGATACTGGCTGAGCTCTTTCCGGATCTCATCCATGGGTTTGTTGAGATCGATGCGGACCGCATCCGTGTCCTTCCGGTGGCGCAGCTCTTCCGGGATGTATTGCAGCGGATTCGTCTCCAGCTTCTCGATGAAAACACCGTCGCGGGTGATCTTGCCCTTCGCTTGCCGGTCGGCGGAGCACGAAACCCCGATCCCGACGGGCAACGAAGCACCGTGCCGTGGAAGACGAATGACCCGCACATCGAGCGCGAAGTATTTCCCACCGAACTGTGCGCCGATACCGCAGTTCCGCGCAGCTTCGAGCATCTGAGCCTCAAGTTCCACGTCGCGAAAGGCACGACCGTGCTCATTGCCGGTGGTCGGCAGATGATCGTAATACTTTGTTGAGGCCAGTTTGACGTGCTTCATCGTCGCTTCGGCCGAGGTCCCGCCAATGACGAAGGTGAGGTGGTAGGGCGGACAGGCGGCGGTGCCAAGCGACATCATCTTCTCGGTCAAGAAAGGCACCAGGCTCTTCGGATTGAGAATGGCCCGCGTCTCCTGATAGAGGAAGGACTTGTTCGCCGAGCCCCCCCCTTTGGCGATGAAGAGGAACTTGTACGCATCGCCATCTGTCGCATACAGATCGAACTGCGCTGGAAGGTTGGTCCCGGTGTTCTTCTCCGTAAACATGTCCAGCGGCGCATTCTGCGAGTAGCGGAGATTGTTCTCCGTGTAAGCCTGATAAACGCCCTTGGAGAGCGCCTCCTCGTCACTGACGCCAGTCCACACCTGCTGACCCTTCTTGCCCATCACGATGGCCGTGCCCGTGTCCTGGCAGAAGGGCAGCAGCCCCGCCGAGGCGATGTCCGCATTCTTCAGCAAGGTCAGCGCGACCATGCGATCATTCTCTGAGGCATCGGAATCATCCAAAATGGCCGCCACCTGCTTCAGGTGCTTCGGACGGAGGAAGAAGTTGATGTCATGGAAAGCCTGATTTGCCAGGAAGGTCAACGCCTGCGGATCAACGACCAGCATCTCTTTGCCATCGAATTCCTTGATGGAAACATGTTCCTTGGTGAGCAGACGATACTCGGTGTCATCGTCGCCGAGTTCGAACAGGGGCTGGTAATGAAAGGGAGGTGTGGGCATGGCTTATGGTTAGTGTTCAATCAGATGGGCTTCAGGGCAAATGGCGAGTGCTGTGAATCCACGTCCGTCACTGGGCCCGACGTCCCCTCACTTGCCATCATCGGACATCGTGAGCTCAAGGAAGGCCTCTGCCAAACGCTGTCCCAGCTGATGGCACCCTTCGGTGTTGAAATGAACGTCCGTCGGAGATTCGGAAGGCAAGTCGTCCACCTCGACGACAGCCAGATTTGAGTCCGATACGGCGACCGCGTCCAGCGCTGCATTGACCAGCTTCGCCCGCTCGCTAAGGGATCGAATCTTTCCAGCCACAATGGGAACGCCGTCTCCCAGATCCAGCCGCAGCCGCTCAACGAGATGGCGAAAGTTGGCCTCGTATTGCGCCGCCTTCACATTGGAGTCCGCTTCACCCTGGTGCCAAAACACGCCCTTGACGTCCCAGTCATGCCCCAAGGCCGCCACCTGCTCACGGGCATTGGCCGCGTATTTGAGGAACTTGGCATAGAGACCGTTGTCATTCACAACTCCAGCGGCTGGGTCCTCCCCTGGATACCAGTTGATCTCGTCGCCCAGGCTGGCGCCACAAACGCAGTATTGGAGAAAGATGATGTCGGCTCCGCCCGCCTGCTTCAGGAGCCTCTCCGCAAGGCCCAAGCCCTGACACGACGGATGAAGTTGCCGAATCACCTGAAGCTCAGTGGTTTCTGGGCGGTTCCCGCAGGCCATCGGAAAATAGAGCACCTCACCGCCAGTGGGGTCCGCCGGAAAATCCGCCAACGAGCTGAGCCGCCAGCCATTCGACTGCCCGATGACCATGTAAACATCGGTGGCACCCGCCATTTGAAAGACGAGACAGAAATGGACTATCGTGGCTAGGACCGTTTTCATCATCCATCCAAACGAATCGTGAACACCGGATCACACCATTGAGGCCGAGTCTCCCTGACGCCCGCTCTTCTCCGATGAACAAATCAGATGATAGAAGTCCCACTTGCGAATCTCCCGATCTATGGAAGCCTCCCTGCCGGCTTTTCGCCGCTTTCCCTTCGGGGCCCATGTTTGAACGTGCAACCCGCCTGAGTCGGCGGCCTCACGTCGCTCGATTTTCAGCGACGCCCTTGCAACCGAGAGCGCCGGCCCGTTGTCTTCGGAAGCTAAACCCCTGCCGGGCTGTAACAGCAAGCACATGGAAACCACGTTCTCGGAACTCGGCCTCGCGCCTGAGCTCCTCTCAGCCATCGAATCCCTCGGGTTCGAAAAACCCTCGCCCATTCAAGCCCGCGCCATCCCGGTGGCGCTTGCTGGACGGGACGTCGTCGGTCAGTCACAAACCGGTTCCGGCAAGACGCTGGCCTTCGGACTGCCCGCCATTCAAAAAATCGATCCCCACGGCCCCGGCGTCCAAGCACTGATCCTCTGCCCCACTCGCGAGTTGGCCATGCAGGTCTGCTCGGAGCTGAACAAGGTCACGAGCTTCAAGGACAACGTCCGCGCAACGCCCGTGTATGGCGGTGCCTCCTATGACCGTCAAATCCGCGCCCTCAGAGGCGGGGCTCAAATCGTGGTCGGCACACCCGGACGCGTCGTTGACTTCATGGAGCGCGGCACAATCCGCCTCGACAATCTTCAGACGCTCGTCTTCGATGAAGCGGACGAAATGCTCGACATGGGGTTCCGCGATGAGATCGAAAAGGTCGTGGCTCAAGCGCCCGAAAACCGCCAGACGATCTTTTTTTCCGCCACCTTTGACCGTCGAATCCGCGATTTGATCGACAAGTTCACCCGCGATCCCGAGACGATCACCATCGAGCACAAGGCTCTCACCGTACCGACGGTGGAGCAGCGCTTCTACGAAGTGCGTGGCCGCTCAAAGACGGAAGTCCTCTGCCGTGTTCTCGACCTCGAGGTGCCACGTCTGGCCATCGTGTTCGCGAACACCAAGCGCGTGGTCGATGACATCACCGATGCCCTCGTTGGTCGTGGCTACGCGGCGGACCGCCTCCACGGCGATCTCAACCAAATGATGCGCGAGCGGGTGATGCGGAATTTCCGCAGTGGCACCATCGAGGTCCTCGTCGCCACCGATGTCGCAGCGCGCGGCATCGACGTGAACGACATTGATTTGATCGTGAACTACGATCTTCCGTATGACGAAGAAGATTACGTTCACCGCATCGGCCGCACGGGTCGTGCCGGACGCTTGGGCAAGGCCGTGAGCATCGTCGCGGGGCGGGAAATTTTCCTCATGCAGCGCATCCAGCGCTACATCAACATCCGAATTGAACGGGCGAATGTCCCCTCCCAAGAGGAGGTCGAGGAGAAACGCATCGACGCAACGTTTGAGAAATTGAAGGCCACGCTGGAGTCCGGTGAATTCAATGCTCACGAAGCAACCACCCAACGCCTCCTCGATGCGGGATTCACCGCCACCGACATCGTCGGTGCCGTGATGGATCTCTGGATGAAGGAATCGAGCCGCGAGGGCGAGCAGATCCCAGAAGATCGTTCTCCGGTTCAAAGTCAGGGTCGGGACAAGCCCTTCCGTGAACGCGACATGTCCGAGGACCGCGGTCCCCGTGAGCCCCGTCCGCAGCGCGATACCCGCGAGCCCCGGGCACCCCGCCGTGAAGCTGGAGGTCCACCCCCTGCACCAAATGAAAGCGGGATGGTCCGGATGTTCATCAACGTGGGTGCCATGGACGGAGCCAAGCCGGGTGATGTGGCGGGCGTGATCTACAACACGGCCCAACTCCCGCCGGGATCCTTGGGTGGCATCGAAATTTTCGACAAAGCAAGCTTCGTCGAAGTGCCAGCCGAACATGCCGAAAAAGTCCTCACCACCGTGCCGGGTGCCATGATGCGCGGGCGCACCATCCGTGTCGACTATGCGGACGGCGACTCAGGTGGTGGCGGCGGCGGTGGATTCCGCCGTCAGGGTGGAGGCGGCGGCGGTGGTCGCTTTGGTGGCGGCGGCCGCGACGACGATGACCGTGGAGGACGTCCCCCATTCCGCAAGAAGCCCTTTGGCGGTCCTCGCGGTGGAGGCGGTGGATTCCGTCGCCCCGGTGGTGGAGGTGGCGGTGGTCGCCCGCGTCGCGACTACGACAGTTGAGGCATTTGCCCGAAAAATCGTTCTCAACAACTTTGAAGAAGGGCGCTCGATTGAGCGCCCTTCTTTTTGTGACGGAAAACCTAAGGTTCATCGCTCCATAGCTGGAGTGACGAGCTTGAGTGTCCGTGCAGAGTGGAGCCATGTCCCAACCCAAAGGAAAAGTCCTGATCGTTGTCGGTGATGCCACGGAGACCGTGGACACGCTGTATCCGTTTTTCCGCCTCATCGAGGGCGGCTATCAACCCGTCGTCGCCGCGCCGGAAAAACGGAAGTACCAGATGGTGCTTCATGAGATCAAGCCCGGCTGGACGATCACCAAGGAATGGGAAGGCTACAGCATCGACGCCGACGTTACCTTTGCCGAGATCAAACCCGAGGAATACGCCGGTATCTTCTTCAGCGGCGGCCGCGCTCCGGAGTACATCCGCGAGGACGAAGACCTCCTGAAGATCACGCGCTGGTTTTGGGAGAACGGCAATCCGATGGCCAGCGTTTGCCATGGTGTCGAGATTCCCGCGCGGGCGGGGATCGTGCAGGGGCTGCGGATGGCCACAGTTGCCAAGTGCAAGTTCGACCTCGAGATCTGTGGTGGCATTTATGTCAACGAACCGTGCGTCATCGACAAGACCATGTACAGCGGTCGCACCTACCATGACAGCGGCCACTTCATCGGCCCGTGGATCGCCGCGCTCGATGCGTGGGTGGCCAAAGCCTGACCCCTGGCGCCAAGGCTTTGTCCGATCACCACACGACCACTGGCCTTCAGGCGTTCATCACTGATCGCCTGCTGCGCAGCCGCGAAGCGAACGCTTCACTCCAACCGACCCTCACCCAACCATGAAACGCCGTCACTTCCTCCAAACCCTGTCCACCGCTGCGGCATCGTCCGCCCTGCTTCCCACCGCACGCGCGGCGCACGCCCCTCTGAAGCTGAACTACCTCCTCGCTTCCGCCCTTTATGGCGACATGAAGCTGGCGGACGTTTTGCCGGAGGTGTCGCAGGCCGGCTGCGTGGGGCTGGATATCTGGGGCAAGCAACACGCCACTCATCGCGAGCAACTGGACGAGATGGGCGTCGATGCTTTTGCGGAGATGCTGAAGCAGCACGATGTCAAGCTGCTCTGTTCCACTCGGTATCCGCTGGGTCCCTTCGGACTCCAGCCAGAGATGCCGGTGGCGCAGAAGCTCGGCGCCGAGCTCATCGTCGTCGCATCGAGAGGCCCCAAGAATGTCGTCGGAGCGGAAGCCAAGAAGGGCATCATCGAGTTCCTCGAGCTCATGAAACCCCACGCCGACGCGGCAGCGGAGCATGGCATCACGATTGCCATCGAGAACCACGCCAATGCCCTGCTGGCATCGCCGGATTCCATCCGCTACTTCGCGGAGCTCAACACGCATCCAGCGCTCGGCGTCGCCTTTGCGCCGCACCATCTGCACGACACGGTCGAATTGATGCCGGAGTTGATCCGCAGTCTGGGTGCGAAGAACCTGCCCTTCATCTACTTCCAGGAATACGGCATCGGCAGCAAGGAAACCGTCGCCAAGGAAATCGAGCTGGAGCAGCTCCCTGGGTTCGGAACGCTCGACTACCAGCCGATCCTCGCCGCGCTTCGCGAGATCGACTTCACTGGCTACGCCGAGATTTTCATGCACCCCACGCCTCGTGGCGTGCCGATGCTGCCGACGCCCGGCGAGATCACGACCGCCATCAACAAGTCCCGAGATCATATCGAAGGTCTTCTCAAGGGGGTCAACGCGTGAAGCTGGCGCGCTGGATTCCGATCCTGTTCCTGGCAGGTTCGTTGAACGCCGAACCGCTGGTCGCCAGCTTCGAGCGCTTTCACAAAGCCTCGCCGTCCGTCGAAGGCGGAGCCCTGTTGTATTCCGAACTGGGCTGTGCCAATTGCCACAGTGGGGGTGCCGCCTTGCCCAAGCGCGAAGGGCCGGTGCTCGCAGCGATCAATGGCCGCGCCGACGCGGATTGGGTGGCCCATTTCCTCGCGGATCCGCAGGCATCCAAATCGGGAACGATGATGCCGTCAATGTTCGCGGGATTGTCCGCGGCTGAGCAGGCGAAGCAGGTGGATGAGGTGACGCATTACCTGATGTCACTGAAGCCGATCGGAAAATCTGCCAAAGCCAAGTCCGCCCGTCACTCGAACGCCGAGCGTGGCAGCGCCCTCTTTCATGAAAACGGCTGCGTCGCATGTCATGCTCCACGTCCGGATTTCCATTCGCCTGCGGGCACACCCAAACCGGATGAGTTTGAGAGTCCTCCGGTTCCACTTCCCGATCTGAAAGCCAAGTACAGCATGGACTCGCTCCAGGCCTTCCTCGAGGCCCCGCAGTCCGTTCGACCCGACGGACGCATGCCTCATTTCCAGCTGGAGGCTCAGGATGCCATGGATCTGGCCTGCTACTTGGTCGACTTCCAGAGCAGCGACCCCCGAACCGCAGCGCCTCTTCCTGCCTTCAAGACCGATCCCACCAAATCGAAGCGTGGCCAAGAGCTCACGTCTGCGATGAACTGCGCGGCCTGCCATCGCCTGACGGAAGGAGATGCTCCGGCGGTGGTCCAACTGCCTTCGACCGTTGAAGCCTTGTCCGGCTGCCTTTCACCCGAGCCGAAATCCGGCCGGCCCCACTACGCATTGTCGGATGAGCAGCGTCGGTCCTTGGAGTTGTTTGTGAAGTCTCGGGAGACGAAATTTCCTGAAGCAACGCTGGCGCAACTCACCCTGCACGCATTCAACTGCCTGGCCTGTCATCAGCGCGATGGCATCGGTGGACCGGACGCAGCGAGGAATCGGTTTTTCATCGGCGACGAAGGCATCGCGGACGCAGGCCGACTGCCGCCACCGCTTACAGGAATTGGACAAAAACTGAAGCCCGAGTGGATGCAGAAGGTCTTCCAGGGCGAAGGCCGCGTGAGACCCTATGTGAAGACGAGGATGCCCGCATATCCGCAGCATGCCGCCGTGTTCACCAAGCTGTTCCAAACGGTCGATGCCAAGCCGGACCTTCCTGAGCTCGCCCATGGAGACATCCAAGCCGGGCGCAAACTTCTCGGCATTCAGGGCGGCGTGAACTGCATCACCTGTCATGTGTGGGGAGACCACCCCTCTCTGGGCATTCAAGCACTGGACATCAGCTCGCTGAACGAGCGGCTTCAGCCAACGTGGTTCCGACACTACCTGCTCGACCCGGCCGCGTATCGACCCGGGACACTCATGCCGCCGTTGTGGCCGGGTGGGGCGTCGATGGTGAAGGATGTCCTCGGAGGCAACGCCGACAAGCAGATCGCCTCCATTTGGGAATTCATCTCCAGGGGAGAGGGCTTGCCGCTCGGATATCCAGAGGTGCTCCCGGGTGCCTTTGAACTGAAACCCACGGATCGCCCGATCCTGCAACGCACCTTCATGACTGGTGTGGGGCCTCTCGCCATTCTTGTGGGCTTTCCCGGAGGTGTGAATCTCGCCTATGACGGACTGAAGGGACGTCCAGCCAAGATGTGGCGGGGTCGTTTCTTCGACGCCTACTCGACTTGGTTTGTCCGCGCAGCGCCCTTTGAAGATCCGCTCGGGGAGGACGTCATGGACTGGCCCTCGGGCTCCGATGCGGAGCCGCAGATGGAATTTGGCGGCTACCGTCTCGACAAGGCAGGCAACCCCACCTTCATCCTTCGGATCGATGGTGCGACCATCGAAGACCACTACGAAGCCGTGGACGGAAAACTCAAACGCACGCTGAACGGAAAGATGGACAACCCAGCTCACCCCATCGGCGCAGAGGTCACCGAGGCTGGGGAGAACGCCTTTATCTACTCATGGAAATGAAGACGCATTGTTGGAGTCACGAAGGCATTCGCCTCTCCTCGAGATCGAGCACAGGCCGTTGGAAGTGCGTTGATCGCCGGAAGGCTTTGGGTCAACTCATCATCGCGAGCGCCACGATGATTGTGACTTCCTTGGCGGCCATCGAACCGGGCTACGAGGTTTTCGACGTCATGACGGCATCGTCGGCGTCTTCAAACTCGCGCGATGCCAACTGGAAGCCGGGCGATGGCATCACGCTGGAGGTCAGCGGCATGGCTTGGATTGGTCCGGACCGACTGGGAGTGGTGATCCGAAAGGGCGAAGTGTGGTTCCTCGACGGCGTGCTGGGCGATGATCCGGAAAAGGTGCAGTACCAGCTCTTCGCCTCCGGGTTGCATGAGCCGATGGGACTTCTCAAAGATGGCGACAGTTACCTCGTCGTGCAGCGCTCGGAGATGACACGTCTCCGGGACACGGATGGCGACGATGTGGCGGACGAGTATCTCACTGCGGCGCGCGGTTGGAACGTGTCCGGAAACTACCACGGCTACGCTTACGGCCCGGAACGGGATGGCACAGGCAATCTGTGGGTGAGCTTGAATGTGGACATGGGTCCGCTGGCAAAAAACAGCGCTCCGTGGAGGGGCTGGGCGTTGACGGTGGGTGAGAACGGAAACCTCATCCCTCAAGCCGCCGGCATGCGGTCGCCCTGCGGACTGGGTGCAAACTTGGAAGGGGACATGTTTGTCTCCGATCAACAAGGCACTTGGGTTCCAGCGACGCCGATTCATCATCTTCGCCGCGGCGTTTTCTTCACGAACCCGGAAGGCATCGCCTCGCAGGACTTGCCGAACTCGCCGTTGAAACTGTCCGCTCCCGTGCCGGAGAATGTGCCCTATCCGGAAGCGCTGAAAAAGCTCCCCGAGATGGCGGCCGCCTCCGTGTGGCTGCCCTACAACAAGATGGGCCGCAGCGCGACGGACATTCAGGTGATCGACCAGAAGGGCAAGTTTGGCCCGTTCGACGGGCAGTTGCTGGTCGGAGAGTTCACCAACTCGGCGGTGAATCGCGTGTTCCTGGAAAAGGTGGATGGCGAGTACCAAGGCGCCTGCTTCCCGTTTTTGTCAGGCTTCCCCGCCGCCGTCGTCCGCCTCGCCTTCGCGCCGGACGGCAGCCTCTTCGTCGGGATGACGAACCGAGGATGGTCTTCACTGGGCAATCGTTCTTACGGCCTGCAGCGCGTCCGACCAGCGGGCGACGTCGCGTTTGCGATCCGGGAAATGCGTGCGAAGCCCGATGGCTTTGAACTGACCTTCACGGAACCGGTGGATCCCAAGACCGCCACCGACGTGACTTCCTACACCATGTCGAGTTACACCTACCTCTACTCCGGCGCCTACGGCAGCGACGAGATCGAGGTGCTGTCAAACGCCGTTCAATCGGCCACTGTCTCCGACGACGGACTCAGCGTGCGCCTCAAGGTGGAGGGCCTTCGCCCGATCTATGTCCACGAACTTCACGCCGACGGCATCCAGTCCGCCCGGGGGGCAACGCTTCACTACCCACAAGCCTACTACACGCTCAATCGCATTCCCAAGGCATGATCCAGACAATCGCTGTACTCTTTGTCGCAGGCAGCTTCATCGGCGGCGTGCGCGCGCAGAATGCCCCTTGGCCAGACCCGGTCGCGAATGAAGTCCTCCCGTTGCTCGCGACGGGAATCACCCACGGTCCGATTCTCGGGCGCCCGACGTCGAGTTCGATGCGCGTCTGGGTTCGCACACTTGAAGAGGCGGACATTGAAGTCGTCTATGACACGCTGCTGCCCCTCCGCGACGAGTCTCCAAACGTCTCGGGAAAGAGCAAGCCAGGCCGCGACATGATCGCGATCCTCGATCTTGCTGATCTGGCGCCCGACACCCGCTACTTCTACGGTGTCCGCGTCAACGGCATCATGGCGGATCTGCGCATGGACTTTCACGACGACTGGCCCTCCTTCCGCACGCTTCCCGACGCCACGGCCTGCGCCGATGAAGCGAACAATCCGAAGGGGCTCTTCAATGTGTGCTTCGCGGTCGGTCACTGCGCCTCACAGAATCCCTTCGTCAGCGGGGGCCAGTATGTCAGCACGCCGGCCTACGACACCATCCGCAGCGAGCATCTCAATGAAGCCATGTTTGGCATCGTCAACGGCGACGTGATTTACGAGGAGGAGCGCGACGGCACGCTGGATGGCGTGCGGGACAATTACAAACTCTACTTCTCTCGTGGTCGTTCCTTCATCGACCTCTTCCGTCGCATGCCCGCCATCTTCACCTTCGACGATCACGACGTCGGCTGGGACATCCACGGTTGCGGACAGATTGGCCTCGGCGATGGACCACACCTCATCCGCGACCTCGGCCTTCGGGCTTACCAAGAGTACATTTCCTGGGCCAACCCGACCGGACCGCAGGACGGCCCCATTCATTTTGGGACGGGCAAGGTTGAGAAGGGCTCCGACATCCTCTTCGATCCCGAGGCTGATTTCACCAGGGTGCAGCCTGAGCAGGTCAGCACCATCCACCTCGGTGCTTTCACAAGAACCGAAGCCAGCAACAAACGACCGAGCAAGATGCCCGGAGCGGGCGTGTTCGGACTGGTGGACGTGATCGACGCCCAGCACCTCCGGATCACGCCCCCAGCCAAAGGCAACAACGACGCCATTCCCTACAGCATCGGCACCCACCACTACTACGACTGGAAGGTCAGCAACTGCCACTTCTTCGCCCTCGACACCCGAGGCGAACGTTCATCCTTGAACAAGAAGGACCGCAACGATCCCGAGATCTTCATCCTCGGGCCAGCGCAGGAGAAATGGCTGATGGATGGCGTGAAGAACACAGACGCCGAGTTCATCTTCCTGATCTCGCCCGACCCGTGGGTCATCTACCACACCGCCGCACACGTGCGGACCGAACCCGATGCCGACAAGGACGACAAAGGCGACGGCTTTCCATCCTTTGTTCATCAGCGGGAGAAATTGTTCGAGTTCTTTGACGGCATCGGCAAACCGATCCTCATCTTCACCGGCGACGTTCACGCTTCAGCCTCGGTCCGGATCAGCAACAACGTTTGGGAAATGATGTGCGGACCACTTGGTTCCACCGGGCACCCTCTCGGCACGCTCGGCAATCCACCGACCGGTGGCATCTTCAACAGCATGGGCCGGGATGTCGAAATGCGGTGGGTGAGCGGCTTTGCCAACAACCTCCCCTACCAACGCATCCGCAACACCTACTACGGCATCGTCCAAGTCAACAACGTGCTCCCTCTCGGCCATCCCGAGAAGGCCGCGCATCAATGGGCCGCCTTCGATGAGCCATCCGTCACCGTCCGCTGGCATGATGGATACACGGGCCGCCTCGTCTATGCGGAGACCATTACGACGCGCGATGCGCGGGATTGAGCGCCAACGGTCGCGGCTGAGCAGTACACGCAGTCGGGAAGGATTCATCCAGCACTACCCGCCACGTGCAGATGAATGGGGCGTATGGAACAATTCCTCACCAACACCGCGAAGGGTCGCGGATAATCGCGCTCAAACTCCTGAATAACTTCTCGCCATGCTGGAATCGTCAAATTTGATGGAAGAGCCGAATCATGAAGAGTCGGAAATGACCCGCATTGTTCTTGAGGCAAGTCGCGTCGCGACCGAGAAGATGCTGGATTACTACCGCCGCATGGACATCAAGGTCACGCCTCAAATGACCTTGGTCGAAGACGAAGAATTGCCCACCGAAGCCTGATTGAGGCAAGGAGTAATGGCTTCCAGCCGTTCCCATTGGATGCGCCTTTTTTCTCTTCTCGGAGTCCTCTGCCTCGTCAGCGCCATCGCTCAAGCCGCTCCCGAACGGCCCAATGTGGTCGTCCTCCTCTCGGACGATCTCGGCTGGAAGGACATTGGCTGCTACGGCGGGCCGGTGAAGACGCCCGCGCTGGACAGCCTCGCAGCCAGAGGCACGCGTTTCACCCATTTCTATGCCGGGTGCGCGGTGTGCTCTCCCTCACGCGCGACCCTGCTGACGGGCCGCCATCATATCCGCACCGGGGTTTACAGCTGGATTCACGATGAATCCCAGCGTTCGCACCTGCTTGAGCGCGAAGTCACTCTCGCCGAGGTGCTCAAGGGGGCGGGCTACGCGACGGCCCACATCGGAAAGTGGCATCTCGGCCTACCCTCCGAAAAATTCGACAAACCCACGCCTGCCGATCACGGCTTCGACCACTGGTTCGCGACGTGGAACAACGCCGAACCAAGCCACCACAATCCCAACAACTTCATTCGCAACGGCCAGCCCGTCGGCGAGATCAAAGGGTACTCCTGCCAGATCGTCGCCGATGAAGCGATCCGCTGGCTCGACGAGGAGCGGGCCAAAGACACGCCGTTCTTCCTCAACATCTGGTTCCACGAACCGCACGCCAAAATCGCGGCTCCCGACAAGATCGTGTCCGAATACGGTGCATTGAAAGATCAAGGCGCGGTTTATTCCGGCACCATCGACAACGAAGACCGCGCCGTCGCTCGATTGCTGGCCAAGCTGAAGGAGGTCGCGCCCGTCGAGGACACGCTCATCATTTATGCCTCCGACAATGGCAGCTACCGCCCGGATCGAGTGGGGAATCTGCGGGGGAAAAAGGGCGTAAATTGGGAGGGTGGCATTCGCGTTCCCGGGATCTACTGCTGGCCGGGGATGATTCCCGAGGGTCGCGTGGAGAGCGCTCCGGGAGGAGTGATTGACACGCTGCCAACGGTCTGCGGTCTGCTCGGCATCGACAAGCCGAAGGACGTGCATCTGGATGGCTCGGATCTCTCGCCGCTGCTGCGTTCTGGTGACGCTTCCACCTTCACCCGTCACCAGCCTCTGTTTTGGCACCTTCAAAAATCGCGACCGATCATGGCCATGCGGGATGGGAAGTATTCCCTCGTCGCCGAGCCCGATTACGAGCTCTCGACGGACAACATGTTCCAGGAGAAGTGGATTCCGACGATCAAATCCGGCGGCTACATCAACTTCCAACTGTTCGACCTCGAGAGCGACCCCTCCCAAGAACACGACATCGCCTCGTCGAACCACGAACTTGTCGAGCGCCTCAAAAAGCAACTTCTCGAGATCAACGCCAGCATCATGGCCGACGGGCCCGACTGGCATTTGGAGAATTAGCAGGACCGGGGTCTGTGCACGGAACTCCCTCGAAACAAATCCTGTGAATCCCGCCCAATTCCAGTCAATCCTGTCCCCATGACTCCTGATTCCGCCACCCCCGACCGCAAGACTCCCGAACAACTCCGCTCCTGGCGCTGGTATGGCCGCGACGAACTACGCTCCTTTGGCCATCGCTCGCGGGCGAAGCAGGCAGGCTGGGGTGCAGAAGACTATGTGGGCAAGCCGATCATCGGCGTGCTGAACACCTGGAGCGACCTCAACTCCTGCCACATGCATTTGAAGATCACCGCGGAGGCGGTGAAGCGCGGCATCCTTCAGGCGGGCGGTCATCCCATGGAGATCCCGGTCATGTCCGTGGGCGAGATGCTCACGAAACCGACGGCCATGTTTCACCGGAACTTCCTCGCCATGGAGACCGAGGAGGTTCTGCGCGCCAACCCCATCGACGGCGCGGTGCTCCTCGGCGGCTGCGACAAATCCACGCCCGGCTTGCTCATGGGCGCGTTCAGCATGGACATCCCCGTCATCTACATGCCCTGCGGTCCCATGATGAAAGGCAACTGGCGCGGCGAGACGCTCGGCAGCGGCAGCGACGTGTGGAAATACTGGGACGAAAAACGCGCGGGCAACCTCAGTTGGGACGAGTGGTGCGAGATCGAGGACGGCATCGCGCGCGGACCGGGCCACTGCATGACCATGGGCACCGCCTCCACGCTCACCGCCCTCGCGGAAACCCTCGGCCTCGTCATGCCGGGCGCATCGTCGATTCCGGCGGTCGATTCCGCGCATGCGCGCATCGCGGCGGCGGCGGGTCGCCAAATCGTCGAAAACGTGTGGCTGGACCGCAAGCCGTCCGGCATCGTCACCGACCGCTCCTTTGAAAACGCCATCGCCGTGGACATGGCGCTTGGTGGCAGCACGAACGCCATCGTACACCTCGTGGCCATGGCGGGACGTCTTGGCATCAAGCTGCCGCTGGAAAAGTTCGACGAAATCAGCCGCACGGTTCCCCTGCTCGCGAACCTTCGCCCCGCCGGGAAATACCTCATGGAGGAGTTCTTCCTCGCGGGCGGCCTCTGCGCGCTGCTCAACGGCATGCGCGATCTCTTGCACACCGACGCGGCCACCATCACCGGAAAAACGTTGGGTGAGAACGTCGCCGACAGCGTCATTCACGATCCCGACGTCATCCGCACGCCCGGCAATCCCCTTCAACCCGACGGCGGCACCGCCATCCTGCGCGGCAACCTCTGTCCCGACGGCGCGGTGATCAAGCACGCCGCCGCGACGAAGGAACTCATCCAGCATCGCGGCCCGGCGCTCGTGTTCGATGATTACCCGTCGATGAAAAAAGCCGTCGAGGATCCCGACCTCGACGTCACGCCCGACACCGTGCTCATCCTGCGCAACGCGGGCCCCGTCGGCGCACCCGGCATGCCCGAGTGGGGCCAGCTTCCGATCCCGAAGAAACTCATCCTCCAGGGCGTGCGCGACATGGTGCGCCTCAGCGACTGCCGGATGAGCGGCACCAGCTACGGCGCCTGCGCCCTGCACATCGCCCCCGAGGCGGCGGTTGGCGGACCGCTCGCCCTCGTGAAAAACGGCGACATCATCGCCCTCGACGTCCCGGCGCGGACGCTCACCCTGGAAGTCTCCGACGAAGAACTCGAAAAACGCCGCACCGAGTGGAAACCCGCCCCGCCCAGGTATCACCGGGGATACGCCAAACTCTACGTGGATCATGTGACGCAGGCGAACGAAGGAGCCGACTTCGACTTTCTGCAGCACGGACCTCCCGTGCCAGAACCCGAGATTTATTGATCTCAGATAAGAGACGACTGCCTCACGCGGCTTCGGCAGCCTCCTTCACCTTCGCCAGACGCCCGTACGAGATCAACCGGGTGAAACGAACCTCGACAAGCTCATAGGAGATCCAAGCAACGGTGATGGCGAGGCAAAATCCCACGACGATGAAGAGTGGTATGAACGCGTTCGTTGGACCCTCGCCGCCAAACTTGACACAGATTTTCCGAATCGGGTCGAGGACAAAGGGATGAACCAAGTAGAGGCTGTAGCTGATCTTACCGAGAAAATTCATTGGGGCGGATCGCAGAACCCCAAGGAACCCGCCGCGATCCAGCACAACACCTGCAAAGAAGAAAGCGACGAACGGCAACCCCACCACCGGCCACCACATGCTTTCACCGCGAAGGGAGAATAGTTGGAAGCCGACCAGAATGCCCACGAGGTAAAGCCAGGAGGGAAACCCGCGCTCCGGCAGCCGCCCCTGCCGCTCGAGCCACCACAGCGATACACCCACCGTGAAAAACAACATCAGGGGCTCGTGCCAGATCATGAAGAGGGAGAGTCCCCAAGCCAGCCAACCAAGCATCCTTACCATCGTGCTTGCCCCAACTCGCTGGCCGATGAAGACCATGCTGGCGACAATGTAAAACAACGCCTCGTAGCTCAAGGACCACGCATTTTTCTGGGCGATGGGCAGATCAAAAATGCCCGGAAGGAAGAAAAGGTTCGAAAAGAAGTGCCCGAGGTACGCCACCGGTTGATCGCGTAAAGCGCCCATCCAGCGATAGTTTGCAAGCGGTCCTACGGTGAACATCACCAGATGGAGAAGGATGAAAACAGGGTAGATCCGGCGCATTCGGTTGACTGCAAATCGACGAACATCCCCATGCTTGGTCAGTGTGGTGGCGATCAGATAGCCGCTGATGCAGAAGAACAGGCACACTGAAAACAGGCCAAAATGAGCCACAAAGCCAGAGGTTGCAGGCGGCCAAAATTCCACCTTAGTGCCCATGGAATGCAGGTGATCCACCAATACCGATACAGACGCCAAGCCGCGCAATCCCTGAATGCTGAGATTGACTCCGGAACGCTCTGCAGCCTGCAATCGGCGGGAATTCATTTCATTTGACGGCTAAAACTATAAATTTCAGTGAATTGAGTGATTGTGTTTATTACACTCGACTCATTCTGGGCACAGGTCGACTGGAAATGTGCGTTGAACTCGCTTCTCAACTTCGAGTCGGGGATGTGGAAAAGGATTTCCAAAGACGTTCCTAGAATCGTCTGCAGAACTTTCCATGGAGCCAGCGCTAGACTCGAACGTAGGAAATAGCTGTGAATTCTTACAGCAGCAGCCATTTCACCCCGAGCCAAGCTCCTATTGATTTGCGCTTGTCAAGTGACTAAATCCAAGGCCCCGTGCAGATATGAAAACGACTCCCGTCACCAAAGAAGATTTAGCGCGCTCCGTCGTCGCCGTGCCTCCGCTATGCCGAAACGCTGACGGGTCACTCAACAAGTCGCAAAACACCAAGCTTGCCCGACACCTCTACGACGGCGGCATCCGAACGTTCTTGTATGGTGGAAATGCCAATCTCTATCACGTCGCCCTCTCCGAATATGATCGTCTGCTCCATCTGATCTGGGACATGTCACCCGCAGATGATGTTTGGATGATTCCTTCGGCAGGACCGATGTTCGGCACCATGATGGATCAAGCGGCGATTCTGAGAGAACACGCCTTTCCCACCGCGATGATTCTGCCGACGCTGTTTCCGGCGCAACCCGCGGGCGTGGCCACCGCAGTGCGCAAGTTTTCAGAAGCGTTCGGAAAGCCCGTGGTGCTCTACATCAAGGAGGAGGGCTACATCACGCCTGACCTCGCCGCTGAGCTCGTGGCGGACGGGGTCATCTCGTGGATCAAATATGCGATCGTGCGCGAGGATCCGAAGAAGGATCCATTCTTGAAAAAGCTCCTGTCGAAGGTCGATCCCGCGATGATCGTCAGCGGTATCGGAGAGCAACCGGCCATCACCCACCTTAAGGACTTCAAGTGCGGCGGCTTCACCGCAGGATGCGTCTGTGTGGCACCACAGCTTTCGACGGATTTGCTCAATGCAATCCACGCCAAGGATTACAAAGCGGCGGAAGCCATCCGCGCGGTGTTTGAACCGCTGGAGGATCTTCGCAATGCCCACAGTCCGATTTTGGTTCTTCATCACGCCGTAGAGCTCGCAGGCATCGCCAAAACGGGTCCCGTCGTTCCCCTCTTGGACGGCCTTCCTGAAAAACTGCACCCCAGGATCGAAAAAGCGGCGAAGGCCCTGCTCGCCAAGAATGCTGCGCGGATCAAGAAGCTTCGCTACGGCTGAAGCGGTGAGGCTTGAATGAATGTGACCCGTCGACCGATGGTCGGCACGGGCTGAAGGGGAATCGACCCAGTGCGCCGAAGCCATCGAACGCAACTCTCCCTTGCGTCGAGCTTGTGTTTCGGAGCGTAGCCTGCCATGGTTCCGATTCTCCAGCCTTTTCATGAAAACAAGACTCACTGCCATCGCGCCTCTGGCTCTGGCTATCTCACTGCTCATTCAACCCGGCTTTCTCCACGCCCAAGCGGAGGCGACTCAGCCCATCGATGCGGATTCAGATGAGTGGGAAGGCATCGTCAACATCGACGCCGCGATGCTCTTCCCGGATTACCGCGAGCCTTGGAATGCCGGTCAACCCAGCGCAGGCTCGGGAACAGGATTCCTGATCGGCAAGAACCGCTTCCTGACCAACGCCCACGTCGTGAGCAACGCCTCCCGACTCGTCATCCGGACCACCAGCGATCCCGAGCCCCATCCGGCACGCATCGTTCACATCGCGCACGACTGCGATCTGGCCATCCTGGAGGCGGAGGACCCGACACCGTTTGAAAACATGAAGCCGCTCGAGTTTGACGGGCTTCCAAAGCTGAACACCGAAGTCATCGCGGTCGGATACCCCATCGGTGGCGATCGCATCTCGGTCACCCGCGGGGTTGTCTCCCGGATCGATTTCCGTCCCTACAGCCACACGGGCGTTGACTCCCATCTCGCCATTCAGGTCGATGCGGCCATCAACCCCGGAAACTCCGGTGGCCCCGTGCTCCAGAATGGCAAAGTCGTTGGCGTGGCCTTTCAGGGCTTCAGTGGCAGCGTGGCGCAGAACGTCGGCTACATGATTCCGATGCCGGTGATCGAGCGTTTCCTCAAAGATGTGGAAGACGGCAAGTACGACCACTACGTCGACCTCGCCGTGAGTGACTTCCCGGTCGAAAACGCCGCCCAACGCAAGGCCCTTCGTTTGCCGAACGATGGCGTGGGAGTCTTGATTGCGGATGTCGAGCCCGTCGGAAGTGCCGGAGGGGTGCTGAAGCGTGGCGACGTCCTGCTCGCCATGGACGGCAATCCTGTCTTCAACAACGGCCTCATTCGGGTGGATGGTGACCTCGTGGACATGAACGAAGTCGTCGAACGCCGGTTCGCTGGCGACAAGATCAAGCTGACCTTCCTCCGCGACGGCGAGAAAATGGAGCAGGAGATCGAACTCAAGCGCTTCGTCCCCTACATCAAGCTGGGTGAGCAGTACAACCAACGCCCGCGCTACGTCATGTATGCCGGGTTGGTCTTCCAGCCGATGGACGAGAATTTGATCGCTGCCCACCAGATTCAAGACGCTGGAGTGTCCTACATTTTCGAGAACTACCTGTCCGAGAAGATCTATGTGGAACGACCTGAGGTCATCATTCTCACCTCCGTCCTGCCCGACGAAGTGAACACCTTTCTCACCCCTTTCCGGCACAGCATCGTCGACGAGATCAACGGCGTGAAGATCAAGACGCTCGCCGATGTGAAAACCGCCCTCTCCGAAAAGGGGGAGGATGAGGACTTTGTGGTCATTCGCCTGTTGGACGAAGGCCGCCCGCTGGTGCTGCGCCGCGACCTCGCTGAAATTGCCCATCCGCGCATCATGCAGACCTACAATGTCCGCGACGATGTCTACCTCGGTTCCGAGTGAACCCCATGATGCTCCAACACACGCCCGACTCCCTCATTTCCAGCATGCGCCTCATCATGAAAAAGCGTCTCCTTCCGCTCCTCGCTTCAGTTCCTTTCTTCCTCACTCCACTTGCCCTGACGGCCCAAGATGATTCAGGAGGCACGCTCCCGGTCGAGGGCGCGGATGGCGAAGGCGAAGCCGTCAGCACGGTCGGTCACACCGTGATCCGGTCCAGTTCGATTGTGAAGGTCAATGTGACCTCACAAGGCTACAGCCCGCGCATCCCCTGGCAAAAGCAACAGTCAGGCACCCGTCGCGGACTCGGCGTCGTGTTGGACGGCCGCAAAATTCTCGTCACCGGCCAAATTGTGGCCGACGCGACCTACATTGAGTTGGAGTTGCCCGAAAGCGGCCAAAAGCTTCCCGCCAAGGTCGATGTCGTCGACTACGAAACCAACCTTGCCCTCCTGACCCCCGCCGCCCCAGCCAAGGAAGAGGACTTTTTCAAAGGCCTCACACCGATGTCGGTCGACACATCAGCACGCATTGGCGATTCGATTCAGGTCTGGCAAGCAGGTCGCGTGGGGGATTTGATCGTAACGCCGCTGGAGATCAGCAAAGTGGCCACTGAAGGCTACGTGGTTCCCAACGCGGGCTTCCTCGTCTATGAAGCCATCGGCATCATCCGGAGCGAGGCCAACAGCTTCACTCTCCCGGTGGTGAAAGACGGCAAGCTCGCCGGTCTGCTGCTGCGCTACGATTCCAAAAACCAAGTCGCAACGATCCTTCCCGCCCCGATCATTGACCATTTTCTGACCGACCTGAAGGACGGAGAGTACGACGGTTTCCCTGGGCTCGGCGTGAAGTTTGAGGTCACACTCGACGATCAGTTTCGTGATTACCTGGGATTGGAAAAAGACGCTCCCGGGGTGCTCGTCAGCAATGTGCAGGACGGTGGCACCGCCGACCAAGCCGGGGTGAAAGAAGGTGACATCATGGTCTCGATCAATGGCCACGAAATCGACTCGCGGGGAGACTACGACGATCCTCAATTCGGAGCGCTGAGCATTAGCCACGTCGTGCGCGGACGCGCCTTTGTGGATGATCCAGCCAAGCTCGTGGTGCTCCGGGACGGGGAAAAAATCACCTTGAACGGCAAGCTCTCCCGGAAAGACCCCGAAGACTACCTCGTCTGGCCCTACACGTTTGACCGTGCCCCCAGGTACCTGCTGAACGGCGGCCTCCTGTTTCAGGAGCTCAGCCAGCCTTATCTCGACGCCTTTGGCGACCGCTCCGCAGGCGGTGCCATTCTACGTCTCTCGCGTCTGGCCCGCCACCCAGAAGAGTACGAAGAGGCAGGGCGCAAAAAGCTCATCTTCCTCAGTGCTGTCCTCCCCACCCCCAGCACCCAGGGCTATGAAAAGCTTGGGGGGCAGGTCGTGAACACGGTCAATGGTCAGGCCATCAACGACATGAACGATCTCGATGCCGCCTTCAAGAAACCTCAGGATGGGCTGCATGTCATCGAACTCGCCGATTACCCATTTGTGATCCATCTGGACGCGGTCAGCGTGGAGCGCGACAACCTGCAGCTCATGAACGGCATGTTCCGCGTGGGCTCCCTCAAGCAGCTCGATTGATTTTACACAGCTTTGACGCAAGCCGGTGGTGGTGTGGCAGACTGAATCTGTCATGAAACGCACCGCACTGATCACCGCTCTTGTCGCCGCCTCCACCCTTGGACTCATGGGTCAGGGCGGAAAGGATCCATTTTCGAAGAAGAATGCGCCTCCGATCAAATCCGGGGGAGGCGCGGGAGCCGAGAAGCCGGGAACGCTGATGTTCACCTTCGAAACCTGGGCGCTGCCTCCCGCGGAGTCGGAGCGGGTGGTTTCCGGGGGCGTCGATGGGAAGCATCTCAGGGAAAGCCTGCTCAAGCTAGAAAAAGAAGGCCTTTCGAGACTGCAATGGACAGGGGCCTTGCCGACCCGGTCCGGGCAACGGGCGAAGCTGGAGAGTGTCGACGAACTGTGGTTCCTCGAACCCCGGCCGGCGGAAGCCGGAGAGATGATCGTGAAGAGTCGGAACTGCGGCGACACGCTGGAGATCGATCCGGTGATTTCCCCGGATGAATCCCTGATCGATCTGAACGTTTCCGTCGAAGACACGGTTTTTTCTGGATTTCGCAACGCGGGAAGAACGCTGGTGCCATCCGTTATGCCAGTGGCGGAAGCCGGTGAGATCACCTTGGCAGTCGCGGCCGAAACAGACGAACCGACCCTCGTCGGAACCTACAGCCAGGCGCGCGATGGTGTGAGCGAATCGTGTGTCGTGCTCGCACGCGGGCGCATCGTCCAGCACCTCGACGAAGTGACGGCGGCGGACTCGGGGGACGCGGGGCCGCCGACTTGGCAGTTGGTCTTCCGAGTGTATTCGACCGACCGGACCTCGGCGCGAGATCTCCTCCACGAATCGATCGACGGAGACCGGCTGCTCGAGCAGGTGAAGGAGCGGGCTGGCACCGGATCGGCGGTGATGGAGCGGATGATGGTGCTCAAAACGCGGTCGGGACAGCGCGCCAGGGTACTGGGCCAGGGTGGGGATGCCTTCCAAAGTCCAGGCATCACCGGGGATAAACGCCCCGCCTTTGAGAAGGCGGAACTGGGCTGGCAAGTGGAGGTGGATCCCGTCGTGCTTTCCGGCGGCAAGTTCCTCTCCGTCAATTATGCGGTCCGTTGGTCGGAGTTTAGCGCCGCCCTGTCGGGAGACCCTGCGCTTGAAGATGTGCCTCCGACCCCGATCTACGCGAAGTCGACGGTGACGACGAGCGTCATCGTCCCGTTTGGTCACACTGTCCTGGCGGGGACCTTAAACGAACCCCGGGCCTCGGGCGTGGGTGACCGGGAAGACGACGGCAAGACCCGGCTCGTGTTTCTTGAGGCGCAGGTGGAGTGACGAGCCCCGCATTTTTCTCGCCAAAATGCCGAACCCCGGTTGAATTGGACCGATGTCGCGTTGGATGCCACTGCTCACGCTCGCGTTGCTGTTGATGGCGGCCGGGGGCGTTTTCGTGGCGGGAAGGACGCTTTCGCGCGGGCAGCGCATTCAGGTCGAACCGAGGGATCGCCAGGGCCTGCGGGCGTTTGTGAGGCGGGCCCAATCCGAGATCCGTCAACTCGAGCAGCGTTACGAAGCCAGGATCGCCGGAGCGATTCGGGACCTTGACGTGACGGATCCGCCGTCGGTTCGCCGAACCCTCGACGAACTGGTGGCCGTGGTCAGTTGCGAGGTGCGCATTCCCGATGACGAACCGTGGCGGGTTGAAGTGGACTACCGGGAGTTTTTGCCGGTTGGTTGGGCCCAACGAATGCGTTCAGTCGAGATGTCCGGCCATGAGGGGTGGCAGGCCGAGGAAGACCATCTGTTTCTCTTTCGCGACGTCCGGGACGACGGCGTGATGGTGACGCTGACCATTCTGGCGCCCGCCTTGGAGCGGGCGATCACGGCGGCGCTGGCACCAATGAAGGTGGAGTTTCGCCGCCTTCAAACCGGAGGCGGTGATCTCGATGAGTGGATGGATCCCACGGGCGGTGTGATGGTGGCGGCGAAGCAAACGGCGGACAGATTCGACGTGCCGCCCGATGTGGTGCTGCCGCTGCACAGCCGGTTCGGCACCTGGGAGATTCGTTCCTGGGACCGACGGACGCGGGTGACCGAGTTGGACACAGGTCTCCAGACGGGTGCGGCGCTGGTTTCCGCCCTGCTGGTTCTGGGAGGTGTAGGCTTGTTCGTTGGGCAGATACGGGCTGTGAGACTCGCAGAGCAGCGTGTGTCGTTCGTCAACCGGGTGTCGCATGAACTGCGCACGCCGCTCACCAACATGCTCCTGAACCTGGATCTTGCTGCCGAGGAGGTGGGATCACCGGGAAAGGCGGCTGCCAGACTCGGATTGGTGCGGGAGGAGTCGGATCGTCTCGCACGCCTGATCGACAACGTGCTGACCTTTTCAAGGGTGGAGCAGGGCCGCTTGGAAACGGAGGTCAGGGATGTTGACGTGGCTGCATTGATCGAGAAGACCGTGGCCTCGTTCGGTCCGTTGCTGGAACGACGGGGCATCCGACTCGACGTTTCCATGCAATCTCCCCCGCCATGGCGGACCGATCCCGACGCCCTCAGCCAAATCCTGGCCAACCTCCTTTCGAATCTGGAAAAATACGCGCCCAGATCGACCGCGAAACTCACGGCGGCAGCAGATGCGGAGGCCCTGGTGATTCGGCTCGGTGATGACGGTCCGGGCATTGCTGAAAGTGATGCCAAACGCATCTTCCGACCCTTTGAACGGATTCATGGCACGGTGACTGAAGGCGTCTCCGGCACGGGTCTCGGACTCAGCATTGCCAGGGACCTCGCGGTTCGACTCGGCGGCTCCCTGAGCCTGATCCCCTGCCAAACAGGAGCCACTTTTGAACTGCAACTGCCACGCATGGAGACTGCCGACCCATGACCATCCTCTTCGCCGACGACGATCCCATCACCCTCGAGACCCTCGGTGCCTGTGCGCGGTCCGAGGGCTACGAGACCCTGCTGGCGACCGATGGTCGCGAGGCCCTCCGAAAGTGGCGGGAGCATCGGCCTCAACTCGTTTGTCTCGACATCATGATGCCCCACCTCGATGGCTACGAGGTCTGCCGCCGCCTTCGAAAGGAGGATGACTCGGTACCAGTGTTGTTTTTGTCCGCCAAGTCGGAAGAGCAGGATGTTGTGGCCGGGCTCCGTCTGGGTGCGGATGACTTCGTTCGCAAGCCTTTTGGCAAAGCGGAACTCCTCGCCCGGCTCGAGTCCGCCCTTCGGCGGGCCAAAATCACCGAGGAACGAAAGGTCGCTTCGTTCCAAATGCACGACCTCAACATTCAGCCGCAGCGCCTCATCGCCAGCCGTGGAGAGGAAGAAATCGACCTTTCACCCCGCGAAGTGCGGCTGCTCACCTGCTTTCACGCCAGGCCCGGCCAACCGCTGAATCGAGACCTCCTGCTCGACGAATGCTGGGGTCTCGAGTATTACCCTGAGTCACGTACGCTGGACCAGCACATCGCCATGCTGAGAAAGAAGATCGAGCGTGACCCGTCTCGACCCGAGATCATCGAAACGGTTCGGGGCGTGGGCTACCGGTATCGGGGATGATGATTTTTTGCGCAGAATAGTCCCAAGACTTGATCGCCCGTAGGAAGCCCGGCGCATTTGCGGGGGAAACATTGGACGTTCCGGCTCGTAGTCTTAAATGACCCCGGAAATCATGCCTCGACACCTCCATTCCCTCATCCATCGGCTGTGGCTGCTTGCAATCGTGATCGCGCCAGCGTGCCTAGTGGGAGCGCCCGTGGATTTCTCGCGGGACATCCGGCCCATTCTCAGTGACCGCTGCTTCAAGTGTCACGGCTTCGACGACAAGACTCGCGAGGCAGATCTGGGCCTGCACAACTTCGCGGCCGCAACGCGGGATCTCGGTGGATATTACGCGATCAAACCGGGAGATCCGGCAGCGAGCGATCTCATCGCCCGAATCACCACCCATGACGCGGACGACGTCATGCCGCCGGCAAAGGCCAACAAGCCAACGCTCAATGCCGAGGAGGTGGCCAAGTTCAAACAATGGATCGCCGAGGGAGCCAAGTATGAAGAGCACTGGTCGTTTGCGCCGCCAGTGAAGGCCCAAGTTCCGAGTCTCGCCTTTCCAGACGAAGGCACCGAATTCGGCGGCCCCACCGAGATCGATGCCTTTGTTTGGAACAAATTGGCCAGCGCGGGATTGAAACCATCTCCTGAAGCGGATCGCGCCACCCTTCTTCGACGTGCTTCGCTCGATCTCATCGGACTTCCTCCAACCCCTGCGGAACTCAAGGCCTTCGAGGAGGATCGCAGCCCCGATGCTTACGAGCGGGTTGTGGACCGACTCTTGAAGTCCCCGCACTATGGCGAACGCTGGGCGCGGTTGTGGCTGGACCTGGCCCGCTACGCCGACACCAATGGCTACGAAAAGGATCGACCTCGATCCATCTGGCCCTATCGCGATTGGGCCATCAACGCCCTGAATGCCGACATGCCCTACGACCAGTTCTCGATTGAACAACTGGCGGGCGACATGCTCCCGAATGCCTCGATCAAGCAACGCATCGCCACCGGGTTTCACCGCAACACGATGCTGAATGAGGAAGGCGGCATCGATCCGCTGGAGTTTCGGTTTCATGCCATGGTGGACCGAGTGGCCACCACCGGAACGGTTTGGCTGGGATTGACCACCGGCTGTGCCCAATGCCACACACACAAGTTCGATCCGATCACGCACACCGACTACTACGCCATGATGGCGTTGATGAACAATGCGGACGAGCCGGAGATTTTCGTGGGTGATGCTGAGATTGAGAAGAAACGGAAAGCCATCACCGCCCAGATTGCTGCCGAGGAGACAAAAATGCTCGGCAACATCGACGAGGCGAAGTTCCAGACGTGGTGGACGGCAGCAAAGGCCGACCACGTTCCTTGGATCCCCCTGAAGCCCAAGGAGATGAAGAGCACACTTCCCAAGCTGGCCCACGAAGGCGATGGGATCATCTTTGCGAGCGGCGACTTCACGAAGCGCGATGTGTTCAACCTCACCTTCGACCTCTCCAAAATTGACCAGCCCATCACCGCGCTTCGACTGGAAGCCCTGCCGGATGATCGACTGCCCAAGAAGGGTCCTGGACGCGCTTTTTATGAAGGCCGGGCCGGCACCTTCTTCCTCAGTGAACTGTCGGCCGTCGTGAAAGGTAAGACCCTTGAGTTTGCAACCGGGAGCCAGAGCTACGGAAAGAACGGCCTCGGCAAGGACAAGGTCGGGCCCAAGGATGTTTTTGATGGCGAGGGATCCACCGGGTGGTCAACGGCAGGTGGCGAAGGGAAACCGCACGAACTCGTATTGAATTTGAAGGAACCTTTGGAGGGTTCCGGGATGCTGGATGTGGAACTGCTGTTTGAGCGGCACTTTGTGTCAGCCCTCGGAAAGTTCCGAATCTCTGCGACGACGAAAACAGGTGAGGTCGTAGCCACCACATCGCCTGAGTTCAATCCTGCATCCGCGACGGTCGCCGAGGCAAAGCGACAGTATCTTCGGGTGGCGACGGAGTTCGCCGCTGCTCGGAAACGATTGGTGACTCTTGAGAAAGCCATGCCTGAACTGCCGACCACGCTTGCCATGCAGGAGTGGAGTCCGGGAGATGTCCGTCCCACCCATCGTCATCATCGGGGAGAGTACCTGAAATCCGAGGAAGAGGTGCAACCCGCCATCCCCGCCATCTTCGGGGAGTTTTCGAAGAAGGAGCCCGCCAATCGTTTGAGCTTTGCCAAATGGCTGGTGGATTCCCAGCGCAATCCGCTGGTTTCACGGGTGTTCGTCAACCGTACTTGGTATGCCTTCTTCGGGCGCGGCTTTGTCCCCACCCTTGCCGACTTGGGGCTGCAATCGGAGATGCCCTCCCATCCGAAACTCCTCGACTGGCTCGCGGTGACCTTTGCCGAGGACGACCAGTGGTCCATGAAGAGGCTCCACAAACGCATCGTCATGAGCACCACCTACCGGCAGCAGTCCACGGTGACTCCCACCTTGCTGACCGAGGATCCAAACAACCTTCTCTTGGCACGTGGTCCTCGTTTCAGGATGGAAGCCGAAATGGTCCGAGACTCGGCGCTCCGCGTTAGTGGCCTGCTCTCTCCCAAAATCGGGGGGCCCAGTGTCTATCCACCCCAGCCCCAAAGCGTCACTCAAGCGTCCTACGGCGCCCCGAAGTGGGAGACCTCCGACGGGGCTGATCGCTACCGGCGCAGTCTCTACACCTTCGCCAAACGAACCGCTCCCTTTGCAGCCTACCTCGCGTTCGACGGGCCGACGGGAGAAGCCTGCATCGCTCAGCGGGAACGCAGCAACACTCCCCTTCAGGCGCTGACACTCCTGAACGATCCCATGTTTGGCGAAGCCGCTCATGCTTTGGCAAAACGACTGTACGTCGCAGGGCAGCCGCCGGAATTGATCGCCCAAAATCTGGTCCTTCATGTTCTCTCAAGGCCCGCGACGGCGGACGAAACCCGCGACCTCACCACCTACTTCACAACCCAGAGAGCCCGCCTCAACTCGGGGGCATTGAAAGCTGCCGAGTTCGGATTCGGCAAAGACACCCCCCTCGACGAAGTCGCATGGAGCATGGTGGCCCGGGCACTGTTCAACCTCGACGAATTCGTGACGAAAGGATAACGACGATGACCCAGCTGCACCCCCTTCATCAGCAAACCCGACGCCAGTTTTTCGAAACCTGCGGGATCGGACTCGGCAAGGTCGCTTTGGCATCCCTTGCAGCCGAGGGCATGACGTCGTCCGCACTGGGTTCACTCGACAATCCGATGGCGTCGAAGCCGACGCACTACGCTCCAAAAGCGAAGCGGGTGATCTATCTCTTCATGGCGGGTGCGCCGAGCCAACTGGAGCTGTTCGACCACAAACCCAAACTCACCGAACTGGGAGGCAAGCCCATTCCACCCTCGGTCATTGCCGGTCAGCGCTACGCGTTCATCCAACCCGATGCGGCGGTGCTCGCCCCGTGCTTTCCCTTTGCCAAGCATGGACAAAGTGGAGCCGAACTCTCCGACCGGTTGCCGCACCTCGCCAAGGTCGCCGATGAAATCGCCATCGTCCGCTCCTGCCACACGGACCAGTTCAATCACTCGCCGGCCCAGCTCTTCGTCAACACGGGCAGCCCCATCCCCGGTCGCCCCGCCATGGGGTCGTGGCTCAGCTACGGCATCGGCAGTGAGGCCAACAGCCTTCCCTCTTTCGTTGTCCTGAAGAGCGGTGGCAACCTCAGCGGCGGTGCCGCGATGTGGAGTGCCGGATTCC
>CAXBNA010000040.1:0-34465 GCA_963976915.1 uncultured Verrucomicrobiales bacterium | reverse complement strand
AAAGCCACACGCCACACGCATGAAATTCTTCACCAATCACCGGAAAACCGTCCACAAACGGCGGCGAAGCCTACGCGACATACCTTTTCTGTCCCTACATCCGGGTAAGGTAAGAAGCACGATGGACCTCGCTGAAGAGTTTGTAGTGCAGCCTGCAACCTCGTAGGATTAGCAGACCATGATTCGAAACTCTTTGCGCCCCTTTCTCTCTGCATCCCTGTGCCTCGGCGCGATGCTTTCGTGTTGGAGTCTCGCTGTATCCGCGGCCGAGAAGCCAAACGTTCTCTTCATCGCCATCGACGACATGAACGACTGGACAACGCTCTTCGACGAGACCAACCCGATCCAGACACCGAGCCTCCAGCGTCTGGCCGCGCGCGGCACTTTTTTCAGCCGTGCCTATTGCGCCTCGGCCGGTTGCAACCCGTCGCGCACCGCCATCATGACCGGACTGCGTCCGACCACATCCGGCGTCTATTCCAACGGGCAGGCCTGGCGGGACAAGATCCCGAATGCCATCTCTCTGCCGGAATATTTCGCCCAACAGGGCGGCTACACGACCCGCGGTGCCGGCAAGATTTATCATCACGGCGACACCGGAGCGGAGCCGAAAGACCGCCCCTCGTTCCAGAAGTTCTTCAAGAAACTTCCCATCCGCGGTCCGGGCAAAAACCAGAACTACAACGGCTACCGAATCGAGGACAAGACCCGGCTCTCCGGCCTCGCCTTCGACTGGGGCGTGCACGATCAGAAGATGATCGATGTCGATATGTGTGAATGGGTCGAGTCAAGGATGGAGGAGAAGCAGGACGCCCCGCTCTTTCTCGCGGCGGGCATCTTCAATCCCCACCTGCCGTTCTACGCCGATGCGGCGACCTTTGAACGCTACCCGAAAGAAAAGGTAATGCTTCCACCAATGCCGGAGGATGACATGCAGGACGTTGGACCGGTCGGCATTCGAATGTCGGACAAGGAATCTTTTGTCTACGACGAGACCACCGCTGCGGATCCGGATTCCAACCAATCCCTTCATCGCATGGTGCAATGCTACCAAGCCGCCGCCGATTACGCCGATCAGATGGTGGGTCGTCTGCTCGACAAACTGGATGCCACCGGTCGGGCGGAAAACACCATCATCGTGCTCTGGTCCGACCACGGCTACCACCTCGGCGACAAGCAGTGCGGGGTGAAATTCACTCTCTGGGAAAAGGCCACCCATGTCCCCTTCATCATTGTCGCACCCGGAGTGGCGAAGCCCGGCTCCGTATGTGAAACACCGGTCAGCCTGGTCGATATTTACCCAACGCTCGTCGAGTTGGCTGGCCTGCCTCCCAAAGCGGAGAATGATGGGCAATCGCTCGTGCCTCTTCTCAAGGACCCCAACGCAGAGTGGACTCGTCCCGCTCTGATGACCGAGGGGCCCGGCAACCACGCGATCCGAACGCCCGGATTTCGCTACATCCGCTATCACGACGGCTTCGAAGAACTTTACGCCGACAGCGACCCGTGGAATCACACGAACCTCGCTTCGGATCAGACGTTTGCGGACGTTCTCGCGAAGCATCGCCAGCATCTACCCAAAAAGGAAGCACCCGGCAAACCGGAACGCTATCAGACGATTAGCCGATAGGCCTGGAAGCCAACGCGTTCAGATGCAAGCGAGGTCGGCGTGGCGTCTGGACCGCTTCGCTCAAACTCGATCCAAACGCCTCCCGCATCGACTTTGTCAGCAACTAACGAAAAACCGTCCACTATGGCTGCGAAAACTCCGCGGCCTACCGTTCTTGCCTCTACACTCGGGTCAGGTTGAAGTGAGTTGGCCCTCGATGAAGAGATTGTCTTGCCGCCTGCAACCTCGTAGGATCAGGAGATCATGATTCGAAACACCCTGCTCTCCTTTTTCCTCGCGTCGGCCGCAACCCTCACCGTCGCGGAAAACGTCGTCGTTCCGGGACCGCTTGCCGAGAAGGGCGAACTGATGTTCTCCGATGACTTTGAGCGGACGGAGTTGGGGGATTGGAAGGTGATCATTCCCGGATTCAAGGTCGCGGACGGCGTGCTGGTCGCCACGCAGGATCGGGATGACCATGGTTCAGTCGGCCGGGTTTACGTACCGATGAAGGATGTGATCGTGTCGTTCCGGTTCAAGTTGGCAGGCTCTCCCACTTTCAATGTGGTGTTCGACGACAAGAATCACAAAGGATCCCACGCCGGACACATCTGCCGGGTGGCGGTGGCGGCGAAACAGATTCGCCTGGGCGACGACAAGGAAGGCGTGATGCGGAACGACATTTTCGAGATGCGTCGGGACCCAGCCAGAAAAGCAGCGGCCGACAAGCTCATTGTGGGACGCGGTGCCGCGGTGAAGGCGGACATTGAGCAGGAGCGCTGGTACGCCATGACCATCGAAGTGGTTGGCGACGAGATGCGTGTGAGTCTCGACGGTGAAGCCATCGGCTACCTCCAATCACCCGGGCTCGCCCATCCCACGAAGGAGAGCGTGCACTTCACCGTCAACGGGAACGCGGCCCACTTCGACGACGTGAAAATCTGGCAGGCGAAGGTGCCTTGATCGCTGCGGTTGCCCGCTGGGGCGAGGTCTTCCCCGGAAACCGAAACCGCCGCCCCTCGTAAGGAAAGGACCACCTTCCCGGAAGGCCCACGGCCCCTATTGCCCTTCCCAAACCTTGATGTCGTCGATTTGGCAGGTGCCGAAATCGACCGCCTTGAAATCGATCTGGGCGTGACCGGTCATGTCGATGTTTTCACTCTCGAAGAGGTGTTTTTTGCCATCAATCGACAGAAGGATCGTGCCCTTCTTCAACTCGATCACCACGTCATGCCATTCGTTGAGGGAAAATAGCGGCTCTTTGATCTCGATCTTCTCCACGTCTTTCTTGATCGCAAGGGTGGTGGCTTCCGTGCTGAAGCTGAGCGTGTGAATGTGGTGTCCGATGTCGAGGAGTGGGAAGCCGCGCTGGTAGTCCGTGGCATCGTAGCGCACGCGCATTTGGCAGACGAAATTTTCCGGCACCTTCTTGAGCCACATCACCGGCTTCAAACCCGCGTGGGACGGGTCCTTGCTCGCTTTCTTCATCGCTTGGAACTCCTTGGACGACTCGCTTCCGAAAAGCACCCCGTCCTTCACTTCCCAGGTCGTGTTCTGGCGAACCTCCCAAAAATCGGCATTGATCGCGCCACCATCAAAGCTGTCTTCATAGACGAGTTTGGTGGTCTCAAACAACTCCGATTGATACTCCTTTGTGTCGGCCTGGAGGGCAGGATTGAGCAAGACGGCCATCGCGAAGATGGGCAGAGCGGCAAGGCAAAAGGGAGTTTTCATGAGTGGATCCGTGGATTGGCCCCGTGAAACGATGCGAATGGTCCGGGGCTTTCGGCTGATCATCAAGTTCGCCACGCTGGACCCGGACGAGGCCTCCGCAAATCCCCCGCCCAAGAGATGCTGACAATCCCACAAGATTCGCCGCACACAGGGTGAGTGGCGGATCGTTTTAGTTGGCATGCGAGTCTCGGCCATCCTTGTCATCTGCCTGTGGGTATCGGCACCCATTTGGGCGGACGAGGAAACGCCGTCTTCGTACGAGCCAGCCAGGTTCTTCCAGACTCAGATCCTACCGATTCTTGAAAGTCGATGCTTTGAGTGCCACTCCGAGAAAGAGGGCATCGACGAAGGCGGCTTGGTGCTGGACACCAAGGATGGGTGGATGACGGGAGGTGATCACGGCCCGGCAGTGGTGCCCAACAACCTCAAAAAGAGTTCCCTGATTCGGACGATCCACAGTCGCAACTCAAGCAACATGATGCCCCCGGACGAGCGACTTCCCCAGATCGAGATTGCTCTGCTAACCACGTGGGTGATGCTCGGTGCGCCTGATCCAAGGACGGACGATGCCGACGAGCAGGAATCCAGTTCGGCCGCCAAGTAAGGCTGTGCCATTGGGGTTCCAAGGTGCGCCGTTCCGGAGTTTTGGGACAACCACCCAGACTACGCCCAGCTCAACAACCCGGATGACAACGACGCCGCAAGGTCAGCCTGGCAGGGGTTAAAGAGGTTCTTGAAGCTCTGAAGTAGCTGCGCCAGTAGGTCTTCTCCACAGAATTCATGAACTCTTTTCAAGGCCATCAGCTCATCACGCCGGACGATCTCGTTTGGAGGCCCTCCAACTTGATGAAGATCCCGAATGCGGACTTTTTGGAACGCACGGGAAGCGAGAACATGGGCGCACGGCTGTGGCGGATGCCGCCGAAGAGCGCCAACACGCTTCACAAGCACATCCGGTCGGAGGAGTTCTATTTTGTGCTCGAAGGCACAGGTAGAATCCGCGTGGGCGACCAGTCTCTCACCGTCCCAAAACACGGCGGTGTGCACGTCGGTCCGGATCAACTGCGCCAAGTGTTCAATGACACGGACGATGAAGTTCTGTGGCTCGTCATCGGCGCGCCCGAAGAATTGGAATTTCTCAAAGGCTCCCACTCCGACATGGACCTATCCCTGATCTATCCGGAAGACCCGACCCAACTCCCGAAGGAACTCGACGGCGTGGAGTGGCCGCCCAAGTCGCCAGACGCTAGGCCCCGATCGCCAGCCAGTTGAACTCCACCGAGTAGAGCCTCGTCGTGGCCCAGGTGGAAACCACGGCGGTGAATCCATGCGGCGTGATGTCCACCGCAGAAAGACTCAATCGAGTGCTGTCACGCTGATCCGCATCAAAGCCCGTCAGACCGAGGTGGATGACTGGCACGCCTTCAAAAGACGTCGCGAAGTCGATAACGATGGAGAAACTCCGGGTTTCTTCCGATGACAGAGGCACCTGATCGAGTTCCCACTCGGGAGTGAATGCGCCAACGCTGGCGGTGGCGGAGAGAACCTTCCAAGGAATGGTGTCAGGGTACATGGCGAGTGGAGGAAAGCAGAATTCGAGCCGAGATCGTGGAGAGATGGAGCGTGCGAGAGAAACTGCCCCGGGATCCGGACACACGCCTCTACGCCTGCCTCTTCTTCGGGGGTTTCGATGCCTTGGAAGGTGCTGGGCCATCCCCGGAATTGGAGACATCCGCGCTCTGAATCTTCGCAAAAACCTTTCGGGCGTAGTCCGCAGACTGTTCAGGACTGAGTTCCGGGTGCTTTTCCATATGCGCCCGGACCAGCTCCTTGAAGTGGCTCCGTCCCTCGGATGAGAGGGACTCGTACCGTTCCCGTCCTCCATCTCCAAGAAACGAAGAGGGATGCGTCTTGCCGCCAGACTTTTTCGATGAGGCATACATCTTCTTCGATCCAGCCTTGCCATCAGGTCCGGGCGACAACTGCTGCCCACCGTAGTGCAAGGTCAGCGCCTCAGTGCCAACCCGCATCTCCACCCTTGAGCTTCCAATGTTCGCGCCTGTGGTCGCTGCCACGAGGGTCCAACCCTGAGCGTTCGGTTCTTCAGAGACCACAAATCGTTCCTGGGTCTCCCGGTTCAGAATCGTAGCGACCGGATGCCCGTCAAAGAAGGCAATCCCAGTCAGTTGAAATGAGTCTTCCAGACTCACGGTCCGGGTGAAGGGTGAGGCCGCGACCAAGCTCTCCACGAAGCTCAGATCCAAAGGATGCGGGAGGTCAGGATCACCCACGGGAACCTCCCCGGCTTGAGTCCAAGACGAGGCCAGCAGGAGGGCAAAGATGGCAGCAACGGGGTTCATGAAGAGGGGGTGGACTTCGAACGCCAAGCCATGCCACCTCTATCACGAATCGCCTAGCTCTCCGCACAAGCCCCGTCGGAATTCTGACCACGCTCGGAGGGCTTCGGAGGGTCCAACTTCTTTACAGGCCGAGTCTTTTTGGCGCCTGGAATGAACCCTCCCCCTTCCCTGTTGCCTGACCAATCACGTCCAGAGGACTGGTTTTTGAATGGCCGTGGCGACCGGTTGTTTTGTTTTTGGCTCCTCATGACTGTGTCAGATTGGTTCAAACTCGAACGCGGCGCTACTTCTCCGTCGACCACTCGACGCTCAAGATTTGATCCAGCTCCATGGTGCCGGCAGCTTCAGGAATGTTTTGTTTGGATGTCTTCCACGTCACCTTGCAGGTTCTGCCGAAAAATGTGTCTGGGTCATCGAGAACCCGCTCCACGGCTGGATCTGGATGAAGAATGAAGAAGGACGTCTCCTCGCCACCCGCAGACCGCATCATCCAGTGAAAGTAATCGCCTTCCTCGATCCCAAGAAAAACACCCAAGGTGACTTTGGACGTCACCTTGGGGACAGGCTTCCCCGTCAACGCTGCCACAAAGGCGGCGCAGTTTGCATTCAGCCGCTCGGTCTCGGATTGATAGTCTTCTGAATGAAGGGCACCGACGGCCTTGTCCGTGGTCAGCCACTTGAAGATCGACCCATCTTTGAAGTACAGTCGATTTTCCACGCGCTCGCCCGTCGCCCCTTTTTCGTAAGTGCTGAAAACGAAGAGTGGTCGCTCGTTCTCAAAATAGTACTCGTCAAAGCCCCCGCCGTCATCGCCAGACCGAGCCACGATTTTCTTCAGCTCCCGCCCGTCAAACCAACCCGTCAGCGCAAAAACGGTCGGCTCATCCTCGAACGTTCCCGTCACCTTTCGAAACGATTCTTCGCGGTCGTTGATTTCCTTGTAAACGGCGCGGTGATGCGCCGTCTCCACCTGAGCCTCAGCGAGGATTGGAAGCACGAGGAGGCCGATCAGGAGCACAATTCTCATGCCTCACTCAGGCGACGTATCCGAGGCTCTGCAAGTGCTTTGAGCCCCCGGATCTGAGCCTTCCAAGCCTTTCACTTTTTCTTCTTTGAGGGCGTGACCTTGGGGTCAACCGGCTGAACCACCCCGGACTCGACTTCGACAGGAAGCCCATCGTTGGCAGGACCTGCTGGACCCAAGCTCTGCTCCACCGGCTGCACCTTGATCTCCACATTGACTGGCACTGCCCGCAGGCTCGCGATGATCGACTCCAGTTTCTCCACCGTGACGTCCGCGAGCGTGGCTGGAGCAGCCCTATCCATTCGCGCTTTCTCGAGGGTGGACTCGATCCGCTCAAGCCCGACCGTAAACGCATTCATGAACCCGCCGATCCGCGTCACTGGATCATTGTCTCCGCCACCGCCAGTGAGAAGATTCCGGCTGAAGGTCTTGCGAATGTCGCCCCATCGCGCCGCTTCAGGTTCAGAGAGCTTTCCGGTCAGTTCTTTCCACTTCAGAAGGTTGGCTTCCGAGGCTTTGCTCAGCGTCTGTGACTCGCTGCGATAGTGGTCTTCGATCAACGATTCGATCTCGTCTGCCGTCATCAGTGGCTGCACCTTTTCCGCGAGTCGATTCATGTTGCGGTAGGACCCCTGAAGCTTGAATGCCGGCTCTGTGCGGAACGCCTCCTCAGTGGCTGCGGAACGGATGTACTCCTGATTCACTCGCAAAATGACCTCCCGAACGCGCAACAGATGCCCCATAACCGCGATGGCTTCCTCCATCTCGTCGGCCTGGTGATTGGCCTCAAACTCAATGCCCTCGCGATTTCCTGTCTCTGCGATTTTCATCACCGCCAATGTGTCCTTGTGACTGCGAGCTGCGATCCGTGAAAGTGAGCGATTGCTCGTCAGGCAGTTCTCAATGTAGCTCGCCTTGAAGTCATGGTCGTGACCACCGAGGATGTCGCCCAGATTGTAAGTATCTGCTCGGTTGGCCAGCATGTCTGGCACTTGGAATTTTCCGCCGACCTCGGTATACGGGTTCCCCGCCATCACGACAGCCACCTTCCGGCCCCGAAGATCATAGGTCCGGGCATCGCCCTGAAACACCCCCTCAATGCGGCGCTGTCCATCGCAGAGCGGGATGAATTTCTGAAGAAGCTCAGCATTGCAGTGCTGGATGTCATCCAGGTAGATCATCACGTTGTCGCCCATCTCGAAGGCCAGATTGAGCTTCTCGATTTCCTGACGTGCACTTGCGTTGGGAGCTTCGGCCGGATCTAGCGAGGTGACCTGATGCCCGATGGCCGGCCCATTGATCTTCACCATCGCCATGCCCAGGCGATTCGCCACATACTCGATCAACGTCGTCTTCCCGTATCCTGGTGGTGAAATCAGCATCAACATGCCCATCCGGTCCGTGCGCGTATCCGCCCCCACCCCTCCGAGTTGCTTTGCCAAATTCGCTCCGATGATCGGCAGATAGACCTGATCGATGAGCCGATTTCGCACGAACGAACTCAGCATCCCGGGACGAAACTCTTCCAACCTCAGCTCCGCCCTGCGTTTCTGAATCAGCGCATGCTTCCGATCCTGCATCGCCCGGAACTGAGGAACAATCTCCCGCTCATGATGCTGCAGACGCGACTGAAACTCGTGGTAGTCCAGCCGGAGCTTTCCACCCTCGATCTGCGAATGGGCGCCCACAAGACCTTCAATCTCGACCTGAGTCACGACCTCCTCCACACCATGAGCCGAGACTTCTCCATAAATGAGCAGACCCGCAGCCTCGGAGCGAATGCTTTCGCCCGCCTCGGGATGAGCCGCGTCGAGCCAATCCAAAATCAGCTCAAACTCCGCCACGGGATCTTCTTCTAAGCGCTGACGCAGTTCATGAAACTCCGTCGCCGCCCGTTTCGCGGTCAGCAACTTCCCAAAGCTTCGCGCAAGCTCCGAGGCCTCCGCAGACCGCGTCAGAGGCAGTTCGGAATGCTTGCTGGTGAGTCCCTGCAATTCGTCGGTGAGACAGGCAGCCACCACGGCCAGCGAGACCTCCTCCGGCATCGAAACCTGCGCATCGGCCACAACCCGTTCGAGCAATGCCCGCAATCGCGGATCACCTGCGTCGGAATGGGCCGCCACCCCAAAAACCAGAGACCGGCTTCCCTGCCCCTGCAACCGCGCAGCCATCGCGTTCTTCTTGGGGCCCTCGGGAACCAGTTTCCAAAGCAGCAATGCCCAGCCACGAACCACAGGCGCGTGACGAAGGCGTCCCAATCGCCCGCGAAGCTCCGCCAGAGGCAGAGCGATGCGGGCCGCATCATGATCATGAACGCCTTTCGTGTAGCCTTCGGCAAACCGCTCCGCCATGAAATCCCGAATCACACCCTGCCTCGCCTCGACATCCTGCGCCACAAAAGCGTCCAAGGCCTCCTGCCCTTGGGTCGCCAGATGCGCCACCCAAATATGAGCAAGATACTCGCCGCGATAGACCCCCGGCGACTCCGCACTGGATTCCAAAGGCCACACCGGGCGCAGCTGCTCCAGCACCTCATCCTGGACTGCTTCCGAATAGCGCGTTCCAGTGAGATGGAAAAACAACGCCCCTTCCCGTTGCACCAGCGTCAGATCCAGCGGTTGCCGATTCACTGAAAAGGCATGAGGCCCGAGCTTGATGACGTCGCCGCCTTCCACAAACAGATCCGCCTTGTCGCGAATCTGCTTCACCGCTCCCTCGCTCAGGGTCTTCAGCCGTGTCTGAATCTCATCCGCACGCACCGGGTCGCCAAGGTCCCGAAGATCGGCGATCAAATCCCGCGCCTTCGCCGCCATCGCAGCCGAGGCCAAATACGAGTGCACCTCCTCCGGCGTGGCCAGAGTGTTCAGACGATTGCGAATGCTCGCCAGCACCCGGTCCGCCGCCTGGACCAGAGCCTGAGTGCGGCGATTCCGCGTCTCGACGAGTTGCTGTCGGCGTGCATCAAACGCCGATTGCGTTTCCTCACGTCGACGAATCAGTTCCTCCGCAAATCCCTCAAAGTCTCCAAAGCGTCCCTCCAGTTCCTCGATCCGCACCAGCGTCCGCGTCAGGGCATCATCGCATTTCTCTGCCGTATCGCAGAGTTCGACCTGATTGATCACCACCTGCTTCAGCAAATTGAGCTGCGCGTAAAACTCAGACTCACCCTCCGTCTGCGCCAACTCATCACGCCGCGCCTTCACCCGAGAGCGCACCTGATTGAGCTGCGCAAACTGGCCGGAGATGCTTTCCGTGATCCGAGTCGTCTCGGTCGCATCACGGATTTTGAGAGAACTCACCACGCTGATCAGGAGTTCCAGTTCCTCACTCGTTGACCGCAGTTGCGCGTCCAGTTCCTCCGCCTCCGTGACCTTGGCCACTTTCTCCAAAGCCGCCCGCTGCTTGGTAACGGCCTGATCGTAGGGTGCCAGCGCCTCAGGCAGCAGCAAAAACTCCGTGCAACGACCGCCCACCAGTTCCGCCGCTTCCGCCACCTTTGCATCCAACGCCTTCAGCGCTTCTTCATCGATGTACCGGATCTCCTGGGCAGCGATGATCCGGCCGCGAAGCTCACGCAAGGTGGCGAGCGACTTCACAAAACTCTGCACGTCATCAAAGCTCGCGCTCTCGGCCTCACGCACCGCCTTGTTCGCGGCCTCCGTCAATGATGCGACCTCCGTCTTGGCCGCCGCCCGGAGACGACGCACCTTTTCAAACTCACCCAGCGCCGCTTCTGCAGCGTCCTTGATCTTCGTCAGCGTGCCCCGCAGGCCATGGGCTTCCGCCTTGTCCAGCCAGAAATACGTGTCGGCGATGTCGCCCGCTTGACGGACCAGCTCCACGTACAATCCCGAGTAGCTGTCTTCTTTCCCCAGCAAGGTCAGGATGCCACGGCACTCCGCCATGCAGCGCACGATCTCCGCATTCCCGAGCTTGCCCAACAAGCTGTCGCGATGTTCATCGACCGCCTGCTGCTCCGCGACAAACGGTGTTTGCCAGACTTGAATCGAGTGATGCTTCCGCGCCTCTTCCTCGGCATTCAGAACGATCAGCTCACCATTCGGAAACATCGCAAAGCCATGGCTGATCGTCGGCGCTGCCATCTCCTGCTCCACCAAATTGTAGGAGAGCAAGAGGTAGGTGCCCGTCTCGATGTGATGGAAGACATAGAGCGTGTCCTCCCCATTGGCCGAGGTCACCTTTCGCTCGAACTGCATCTCGGGCAGCCCGGTGTCCAGCACCTTCATTCCGCCGGTTTGCAACACGTAGCCGCGCGGAAACACAATGCCATGATCATCAGGCAAAAGCTGGCAGGACTCCTCGAGGGCGTCGATCCTCACCACGTCCTGCGTGCGTTCATTGAAGACCAGATGCCGCCACTGCTTCTCCTGGTAGGGCAGCACCTTCAGTAGAATCAGATTGCCAACAATCGCGTATTGGATCTGCGCATCGTCGAGGATCTGGTCTCCGTTCTCCACCGGCTCGGAGTAGATCCCGGCACCCGAGGCCGTGTTGTCCTCCACCTTCACCGTCAGATCCCCGCCCACCGTCTCCACAAACACACGATCCTCGATGGACACATGCGGATACGTGCCGTGGCGATACATGTCATGCGTCGCCTTTCGCCACACAAACTCGTGTGGATCCGGCATGGCGATCTCATGATCGAAGCGATTGCCTTCGTAGCGCAGCGTCCCTGCATCTTTGTCCAGCAGCCACTTAAAGGCCTTCACCTCGCCCACATCCCGCCCGACTTGGAAGACGAAATACACCGCATGCCCGCTGCGATGAAACCGCAGGAAGAAGGCGTTCTTGTAGTACTTGTAGAGGTAGTCAAAGTCCTCGACAAAACGCTTGTCCTCCAGCAAGCCGTCCTTGTTGGCGTGGAAGCTGTGGTCCGAGGGATCGTAGTCGTAGGTCGAAAAAACATCCTCCGCCGCAAGGTGACTCTTCAGCCCCAACGTGACATTGTAGCCAAACACGAACCGCTTGGCCCCAATCGTCGCCATGTCACGCGGCACGCAGTTGTGCTCCGTCGTCAGCCGCGCCGTGGAGAGCAGCTGCGTCTCCACCCCGCCGAAGATCGACTTCCGCGCCTCGTTGAGCTGATCCAGCCGCGAACGCAGATCCTCGCCCTGCGCATCGAGGCGCTTGCGGATGACCTCGTAAGCACCGGCTTCGAGTTGGGCGGATGGCGGGGTATCGGACATCGGATTCGGGTTCCTCATTCATCCTCGTCCCGATCCCGATACCCGAGAAGTCAGGTCGGAATCAGAACAGGACGTCAGGAATGGCTCAGGTCACTTCTTCCCTTTGGCAACGGCCGCGATCAATGCGTCGGCTGGCTTGTCACCCAGACCGAAGCGGTTGGCCGCGCCCATCATGCCCTGGAGCTTGCTCATGAGACCGGCATCAGGATTGAGGCCCATCATCTTGCCCAGCACGGCGGAAACCGTGAGGTTTTTGAGGTCCTCAGTCGAGAAGCTGAACTGGTCCATCAGCCCGCGAAACTGCCCTTTGAAGTAATCGGGATCTCCATTGAAGAAGGTTTCCTTCACATCGCTGAGCACCTCGCTGTTGGCGACTAAACGATCCACCGCACGACCGTTTCCAATCGCCTGAGTGATCTTGTCGAAGAACTGGCTCTCGCCTCCCACAATCTCGATCTTGGCACTCTTGAGCGCCTCGCCGAGCACGATGGCCTGCTGCGTGGCGATGTCCTTCTGGATGTCGATCTGCTTGATGGCGATCTCTTTCTCCTTGTCGAGCTGGAGCTTGAACTCTTCGTGCTCGCGCCCGGCCTCTTCGAGGACCTTCATCGCTTCCGCCTTTTTCTGGATGCCATCCGCTTCGGCCGCCAGCTTGAGCTGGAGAATCTCCGCATCGACATGCCCCTGCTTCTGCGAGGCATCCGCATTGGCGACGAGCACCTGAGCCTGACCCAGGCCCTGGGCTGCCGCTTGAGCCGTCACCGCTTCCGCCATGAGTTTCTCGGCCTGCGATTCGCGTGCCGCCGCATCCTGACGAGCTTCCGCCAGCGTGATCATCTCCTGCGCTCTCAGTTCGGCAGCTTGCTTCGAGGCTTCCGCCGCCTTCGTTTGATTGAAGGCGTCCTCTTCCGCCTTGAACTGCGCGGCCTGCTTCTGCGCTTCCGCCTCCTTGATCTTCTGAATGACCACTTCTTGAGCGGATTTTTCCGCCAAGGTCACAGCCACCTGCTTCTCGCGATCCGCCGTGGCGAAGGCCTCCGTGTCTTTGATCTTCTGCTGCTCGATCACCACGGTCTTCTCCAGAGCCACACGCTCCTTGATGACTTCCTGAATGTTCTTTTGCTCGATCTCGACCGCCTTGTCCTTCTCGATGCTCTTGAGCGTCGTGGCGCGCTCGCGTTCGATCTGCTCCAGCATCCGATCCCGCTCAACGCGCTCGACCTCGATGGCGTCTGTGCGCTCCTTGTTGCGCTGCGCCACGAGTACCTGGCGCTCCATATTCTCCGTCGCCACAGCCAGGTCTTCGTCCGTCGCGATGCGTGCCCGCTCGGACTTCATGCGCTCCTCTTCCTTCACCTTGATCGTCTCCGCTTGTTCGCGCGCTTGGACCGACTCCACATCGCGGAGTTGCTTGGCTTCCGTCTCGGAAAGTTGGCGCTCCAGCTCGAGGATCGCCTCGCGGGCCTCCACATCCTGCTTCTTGATGACCTTCTCCTTGTCCCGCTGGATGTTGTTCGACAGCTTCGCTTGGGAAGCTGTCAGTTCGGTGATTTTCTTGATCCCTTCCGCATCCAGAATGTTGTCCGGATCCAGATTCTCAACCGCCGTCTGTTCCAGAAAGTCGATGGCACAGTCGTCCAGCGTGAAGCCGTTGAGGTCGGTGCCGATCACCTTCAGGATCGCGTCCTTGAAATGATCCCGCTCATTGTAGAGCTGCACGAAGTCAAAACGCTTGCCGACCGTTTTGAGTGCCTCGGAAAACTTGGCGTCAAACAGGGTGCGCATCGTATCGACGCTCGATGCACGCTGAGTGCCCACGGTCTGAGCCACCCGCAGCACATCGTCCTCCGTCTTGTTCACACGGACAAAGAAAGCCACTTTGATGTCGGCTCGAATGTTGTCCTGACAGATCAGGCCTTCTGCGCCCTGGCGCTCGATCTCGACTCTTTTGAGTGAGATATCCATGTACTCGGCCTGGTGAACGACCGGGTAGACCATCATCCCGTTGAACGTCACCCGGGTACCGCCCATCCCGTTTCTCACGATGGCTTGCCCCTGCTGCACTTTGCGGAAAAAGCGCGCAAACGCCGCAAAGATGAACATCAGGAGACCAAAGCCAAGCGTGAACAAGGTGGCTACGAGCCCCATGCCGAGGCTTTCGAAGATGCCAAAAAAGGCAAGTGGAGAGGGAGGGATGTCGATCATAGTAGGGATGAGTTGATGGGATTCAGTCGGAAGCGGTTGTCGCTGGAATAGAGGCGGCAGCCACTGGCTCGACGAAATAGTACTGAGCATCCGGGCCTGCTGCGGTGATGCGCACCGGCGTGCCTTTGCCAAGCGCAGAAGCACCATCCACAATTCGTGCATTCACGCGGACCGGGGCACCAGAGTTTGCGATCTCGACCTGCCCGTAGGTGGAGTCCACCTTGGCACTGATCACCAGGGCTTGCCGGCCGACCACTTTCTCCGTCTCGCTTTGGGCTTCCGCCATCGCGGTGAAGACTTTCCCAAGGGGCCACACCACCACCCGCGTCACGAGCAGTGAACCGATCAGATTGGGGATCACGAGCAGTACGGCCATCAGCATGGCCTTGGTGGGATTGAAGGTGTGATTGAGCAGCATCGCCCCCGCCCACAGGAAGAGCGCCAGAAAGGTGGCCCAGACGACGATGGGCACCCTGTTGAAACCAATCGCACCTCCCAGGGTGATCCAGGCGCCGCCCGTGTTGATCGGACCGGCAGGTGTGTCCCCCAAGTCACCGACATCGCTAAAATCGAGGTCAATGACATCGATGTCGAAATCCAACGCACCGAGTCCCACCAGGCACCAATAAAATAGAACCATGCCCAGCAGTGCCGTGAACGGCAGGTTGCAGGCGGCGATGGCTTCTTGAAACAGGGCAATCATGGAAAATTCTCAGCGAGCTTAGGAGGTCCGTTCAATGCATGCGATTACAAATTGTGTCGAGAATTCGATCCGCCGCCTTCCCGGCTTGCGAATTGATTTCCGACCGAGCTCCAACGATCATTTCTGAATGAACCAGAACGGATCCAATTTCCCCGCTTGGGGAATACCCGGGATCGTCGTTGGTTTTTTGGTCACGTTCCCCATGCTCTGGTGCTTCGTCGGGTGGCTCCTCAGCAAAATCGGCGGTTGGTCTCGTCTGGCCAAACACTACCCGGCCGGGGATCGTCCCGTCGTCGGTCAGTATCACCGTGGACTTCGGGGGATGGTCCGCCTCACCAGCTACAAAGGGGTCCTCACCGTCCACCTCAGCGACGAGGGCCTTTTTTCTATCCGTGATGCCACTGTTCAGGTTCGCTCACCCGCGCTCTTCATCCCTTGGTCGGAAGTCGCCTCGCGAACGCCCCGATCGATTCTCTGGATGAACTCGAAGAAGCTTGAGATCGGCCGCCCAACGCTCGCCACGCTTTCACTGCCTGCGCGCGTTCTCGCAAGCACCCCCAAGTCCCGGCTCCTGGCCCTACAGCGACGCCTCCGGAACTTCCCCACTGACCCACACGGTCGATTGATTCTGCACCAACCGTGCGACAGGCTTGGGGCGTGCCACCTGCCTCCTCCCCTCCTCCATCAGACACCCCCGCCGAGTGGATCTCCACTGAACTCGCGAGTCAATTCGCCGAAACCGGCACCACGGCCCATCGCTTGGCCTCAGGCCCGGACGGGTGGGTCGAGAGATTGGGAGACGACGTCTTGATCTCTCACAAGAATGACGCCGCGCTGAAGACCCTGATCGCCGAGTTTGAACACTGGAAGGCCGAAGCCGGGTGGGATGAGGCACGGATCTTCTCCCGTTTCCTTCCGCTCAAGAACGCCGACCGCGTCTCGCCCGTCTTGTGCAGTGGTGACCCGACGCTTCCCGCCACCACTGTGGTGAGTGAGGCCGGAACGCGGTACGAGATCGACTTCGCTGCAGGCTACAGTCACGGCCTCTTTCTCGATCAACGTTCCAATCGCGAAAAGCTCCGGACGTTGCGGCCCAAACGCCTGCTCAACACCTTCGCGTACACCTGCAGTTTCAGCGTCGAAGCCGCCCTCTTGGGGGCACAGACCGTCAGCGTGGACCTCTCCCGCAAGTCCCTGGATCGAGGGAAGCAAAACTTCATCCTCAATGGGATCGACCCAACACAGCATCGTTTTCTCGCGGACGATACCTTGGAGTTGCTGCCGCGCCTGGGAGGACAGAACGAGCGGTTCGATGCGATCATCCTTGATCCCCCCACCTTTTCCCGCACCCGCCAAGGGCGCCGTTGGCAGGTCGAACGCCATTTCGAAGACCTCCTCGACGCGGCTCTGGAGGTGGCGATGCCGAAGTGTGCGATTCTTTTGTCCACCAACAGCACCAAGATCGATCGCGACAGTCTGGAGCGGCGTGCGCGGGTCTGCGCCAAAGGAAAGCGCCGAACCGCCAGCTATATGGCCACACCCTCTCCCCTGGATTTTCCAGCGGGTCACGGAGCGACCACCCTGTGGATGATGCTGCGATAGCATCGTCGGACGTTACGGCGTCGCCAGGGCCACGTAGTCGGGTCGATCCGAGGCATCGCGATAGGCGTGGGCTTTGACCACCCGACCGTGATGAAGCAAAAAGGCCCCCGGAAGCTGGAAGGGGTCTCCCTTGATCTTTCCCGGAAAATGGCCTGACATCGTGGATTTGAACCACGTCCACAGCACCCTCGGACCGAGCAACTGGATCAATCGACCCCGCCGCAAACCGAGACCCTTGTAGAGTTCCCGCTCCGGATCCGAAACCGACGCAATCGACGACAGGCCATATCTTTCGGCAAACGTCGCAAAGTCAGCCTCGGAGCTCATGTGCCCAATCACGACTCGCGTCCCGCCTGCCTCAATCCTTGGGAGCACGCGAGCGATGTCCGACATCGCATTGCGGCAAAAGGTGCACCCTTCATGGCGGAGCAGGACCAGCAGCATGGGAGACTTCTCCGTCAGTTCGGCCAACGATTCCCCTGTGCTGACACGCGTCTTCACAAGCAAATCGGAATCGATGGAAGACGAAGTCATGACGCTTGTTACGAACGCGAGCGCCACCTTTCCCAAGAATACTTCGTCGAAAGCAAAGCCGTTGCACCAGAGACGAGGCGCGTCCAGCCTTGACCCTCTTGGCGGTTGCCGTCGCCCCTCCCTTTCACGAATGACCCTCCTCGACCTTGGCTGGAACGAAACCTTCGCACGCGAGTTTGCCCCCCTCGCGGCGGAAGGCTGGCTGCCGGGTCGATTGATCCGCGACAACAAGATCAGCTACGGAGCCCTCATCGTCGAGGACGGTGCCTTTGAAGAAATGGACGTCATCATGTCCGGCAAAGTCTACCATGATGCCGAGACGGACGCCGATCTCCCTGCGGTGGGCGACTGGGTGGCCATCGATCCTGGCGACGAACAGACGGACGCGGTGATTCGCGCCCGACTTCCCCGACAGGCCTCCCTTTCCCGGAAGGTTCCTGGCGACAGCAGCGAGCAGCAAGTCCTCGCCGCCAATGTCAACACCGTCGCGGTCGTCACCGATCCAGGCATGGACTTCAATCTGCGACGGATGGAACGCTACTTCACCATCATCTCCCGCAGCGGTGCCCAGGCCACGGTCTTGGTAAACAAGTCCGACCTCTTTCCACCCGAGCAAAACCAGCAAGCCGTGGAGGCCATTCGCGCCATCGCTCCCACGGGCGTTGCCGTCCACTCCATCAGCGCACTGGAGAAAAAGGGCCTCAAAGCCATCGACCAACTCTTTTCCAAAGGCATCACCGTGGCCTTCATCGGCAGCAGTGGCGTCGGAAAGTCGGCGATCATCAATCATCTGCTTGGCGATGAATACCAATGGACGGGGGAAATTCACGCCGCCTCCGGCCGAGGTCGCCACACCACGACGGCACGCGAGCTCATGGTCCTGCGAAAGGGAGGCATCGTCATCGACAACCCCGGCATCAAGGAAGTGCAGATGTGGACCGACGAGACCACGCTGCGCGAGCCTTTTGCCGATCTCGAGGTGCTGGCTTCACAGTGCAAGTTCACGGGTTGCAAACACCGCCAGGACGCAGGCTGCGCCATCCGCGCCGCGATGGAAGAAGGTCACCTCGATCCTGGGCGCTACGAGGGCTTTCTCAAACTCGGAGAAGAGATCAAAGCAATCCGCCAACGTCACAAGAAGCGGCAAGTTGCGGTGGAGCGCGTGGCCAAGCGCGACCGGAAAGTCAAAGCCCGCAACAAGGCCGACCGCCGCCAGATTGAGCGTGATCTCAAGCCACGCTTCCACGAGATGGACGACGATTGAATCGCCCCTTACCCAGCGACCTTCTTCACGAAACAGGCCTTCAGTCCAATCGCGATCCCATTCATTTTACAGGAAATTTCATGATCGCCATCGACGAGCCGAATCGGCTTCGACTTTGTACCCACCTTCAGGACCTCGGACGAACCCTTGAGTTTCAGATCCTTGATCATGGCCACGACATCGCCATCCGAGAGCACGTTTCCATAGGCATCCTGCACCACCCGCTCACCTTCCGAAGTGTCTTCAGCCGACGCCTTCGGCCATTCGTGACCGCAGGTCATGCACTCGACATGATCCGGATGATCCAGAACCTCATTCATTTCGCACATCGGGCACACAGAGTCACTCATAGGCCGCGACCAAACATCGCGATGCCCTCCAACACAAGTTTTGCCTGAAACGACTGACCATCACACCCTTCCCCCCACCTGATCCAAACCATGAAGCTGCTTGAGTCTCTCCTCTCCATCGGGCCCATCCGCAAACTCATGTGGAGTCTCTGGTACCCATTCCTCACGCGACGGCTCCGTGGACACGAGGTGCTGTTTCTCAACTACGCTTTCGAGACCAAACCAGCAGTCGATTTGTCACTCGATCCGTCTGACGAGCCCCATCGGGTCTGCATCCAGCTCTACCACCATGTCGCGTGCCAAATCGACCTCACAGACAAGGAAGTCCTCGAAGTCAGCTGCGGTCACGGAGGTGGTGCCTCTTGGCTCACGCGCACCATGCGGCCCGCAAGCTACACCGGTCTTGATCTCAACCCTGCCGGAGTGACCTTCTGTCAACAGCGGCATGATCTTCCAAACCTCCAGTTTGCTCAGGGGGACGCCCAAAATCTGCCGTTTCCAGATTCATCGTTCGACGCGGTGCTCAACGTCGAAGCCTCCCATTGCTACCCTGACTTCCCTGCCTTCCTCCGGGAGGTCGCACGTGTGCTCCGACCCGGAGGTCAGTTTCTCTATGCCGACTTCCGGTTCGCCGAGGATCTCTCTGAATGGGAATCCGACGTGGTTGGATGCCCTTTGAACATCGTGCAGCAACGCGACATCGGCATGGAAGTTCTGCGGGGGATGGACGCCAACGCAGCACGCAATGAAACGCTCGTCCGCACCCATCTCCCCAGGTTTCTCCATCCCCTTGGGCGCGACTTTGCTGGCACTCCAGGATCGCGGGTTTACGAAGCACTCAAATCAAAATCCCTGTTTTACCGATCCTTTCGTCTGCAGAAAGATGGCGCCAGTGAATCCCCTTCATGATTCTCGTGGCCAGACCCACATGAAGCGACTACCAGAAACGAATGACACTCGAACAAGGACAGCTCTGGAAAAAGGGCGATGACTACATTCGCATCACGCAATGGGCACGGCTCTCCATTGAGTACAAACTCATGAAGGATCCGGCCACCAAGGAAGGCACCCTGCACCACCTCTCCAAAAAGGAGTTCTGCCGCTTTCTCAAAGGCGCAACACTCGTCGTTCCGCCTTCAGCCGCAGATTCTTTGATCGAACCCGAATCAAGCTCGGCCCCAATTGGGATACAGGATCGTGTAGAGGATCTCCATTGACCACACGAATGACCACGTCATGAAAAGCGAGATCAGAAGACCCGCAACGAACCCAACCAATCTCCACCGGCCCAATCCTGCCCCACGGAATGCCAGGAGATATGCCTCGGACACCGGTCCAAGCGTGAAGAAGACGTTCGCTGGAGATGCCCGCTCTGCCATCGTCCTCCTCAAAGGCCACGGCCATATGAGCTAAAGGCCACACACCATAGTGGTGAATGGACAGATGGTCGATTTCCGCCTCGCGCTCCCCCTTGCCGGTGCGGGTGAGTCTGGACCACCAAGGCCGCGCACGATGCCGTCCGTACCAAAAAAAGGCCCCTCTTTCGAGGAGCCTTCGTGAAACGCTTCGAAGCGTCAAAGTGGAAGAACAGGCTTACCAGCGCTCGCTGCGGCCACCACCGTTGCCGCCACGACCACCACGGCCGCCGCCACCACCGGAAGGACGATCTTCGCGGGGGCGTGCTTCATTCACAGTCAGGGCGCGACCATTGAAATCCTTTCCGTCCAGTTGGGCGATGGCGTTGTCCATGCCTTCCTTGGAGTTCATCGTCACAAAGGCAAAGCCACGGGGACGATTGGTGTCGCGATCCATGATCAACGCCACTTCATTGACGGGGCCATGCTCACTGAAGAGTTCGCGAACTTCGGCTTCAGTGACTTCAAATGTGAGATTACCCACATACATTTTCGTATTCATATCTTGTGATGTCTTGCTACTACCGGTCTTCTTCATCGACTGGTCCCGAAAATCGGGTTTAAGAAACATCACCGAACGAATCCACCTGATGAACTGCCAGGCCATTGAAACGTCAGGGGCTTGCTCGAACGCCCGATGACTCGCCGCGTTTCTCCCAACTAGCAAGCGGGATTCTCAATCCCGCTGATCGCTGCACTCCCAAGACGGCCTCACATCATCGGCATGACTCCAGGCGGTCCACCGCGAAGTGAACCCACCATCGAGACTCAGGCGTGCCGTTCAACGTGCCAAAAGGCACCCCGCCGCTACTTCTTGTTCTTCTTCTCCATCTTGGCCGCCTTCTTTTCCTTAGCGGTTTTTGCAGGCGCTTTCTTCGATTCTTTCTTGGCGTCCTTGGATTTCATACGGGAGCAATGTCAGGGGTGACCGTCACATCGGACGGAACGCCCGCGATCTACAGCTTCAGAGGCCCCGGGGCAATCTCAATGATGGATGACTTTGGGATCCCCTTTACGGGTCTCGGATGTGACGAGCCCCGCGTCCAATCAGCCAAGCTCAAATTTCGCAGCCTGCGGCACGAACACCATGAGCCGATGGGAGACAATGGTCCTTGTGGCGCTGATTCCGTTGGCCGAAGGATCCGGCGATGAATTCTTTCTTCAACCAACTCGGGCGCACCGTCCTCCAGCAATGGAAGCAGACGAATTTCTCGCTGGAGGCGTTCCCCGAAATTGCCCGGTCCGCCATCGACGACGCCCCTCCATTCGAGCATGTCGATCTTGAGGAGCTGGTTCGTGAATTCCTGCTCGAAGACGATCAGCCCTTTCAAAGTCAGTCAGGCTTTGGCCAGCCCGAGCTGATCGCCTTTGATCATCCGCGGTTCTACATCCAGATTCTCTTTTGGCTCGAAGGCACCACCGACATCCATCAGCATGAATTCTCCGGCGCGTTTCATGTGATGTCCGGATCGAGCATCCACGCGGAGTTCGATTTCAAAAACGCCCGGCCGATCACGCCGCACCTTCGCATTGGCGAAGTTCAGATGAAGCACATTGAGCTTCTTGAGACGGGTCGCACCGTGCCGATCACCTCCGGCCGGGGCTGCATCCACTCCCTTTTCCACCTCGACTCCCCCTCGGTCACGGTGGTGGTTCGAACGCAAAACGATCCCGGGACCGGGCCACAGTTCAACTATCTGCCACCTCACCTCGCCATCGATCCCGTCTATGCGGACACGCTGACGATGCGCCGCAAGCAGCTCCTCGACGTGCTGGAGACCATCGATCATCCCGACTACGCCGATCTCGTGAACGAGATGATCGAGAGCCTCGATTTCGAACGGGGATTCTATACGCTGCAACACGCCATGGGCCGCCTTCAGGATCTTGACGAGTGGGAACCCATCCTGAAGGCCTTCCAAAACAAGCACGGTGAACTCGCAACGGGTGTCCCCTCGACGCTGGCGGAATGCCTCCGACGCGACACCCTGGCCAGAATGCGCAACCGCATCGAGGATCCAGACCATCGCTTCTTCCTCGCACTTCTGATGAATGTGCCCACCCGTGCCGACATCCTCGCCCTCGTGGCGGATCGTTTTCCAGATGCGTCACCGACCGAGACCGTCCTTGGGTGGGCGGAAGATCTGGTCGAGCCGACAGACTTCGGCACCATGCTCCTCGACGCCCAGTTCCCTGAGACTCTCAGCCTGCCCGTGGAGGAGCAATCGGAGATGTTCGTCGATGCGCTCCGCCAAGCGATGGACGGGTTCACCGAAACCCGGAAGTTCCCGGAGATCCACGCGGCGCTGGAGCAGTCCAGTCTTCGCGTGCTGCTGTCATGAAGGCCCGTTCGGCCTCACTCACACCTGGCTTGAATCACAACGCCATCTTCGTCACCACGAAGATGCGGTGCGCGCAGCGCTTGGCCTGCGGATAGGCCTTGGCAGGCACCACCTTCACGTCAAAGCCGTTGCGGGCAAGGCGGCGCACGAAGAAGCGATCATCCTTGGCGGACCAATAGGCGACCACCGCTTTCGGAGCCATCGCCGGTTTGACGACGTTGAACCCGTGGAAGTCGTAGAGCCGCGCGTTTTGATCCTGCACCATCGCGGCGGGGCCATTGTCCACGTCCAGCAGAATCGCGTCGTAGGGTGCGTCCGCTCCACGCTTCAGGACCTCAAACACATCCTCCTCAAAAATCTCCACCCGCGGATCGTCCAGAAGCTTCCCGTTCACTTCGCCCAAGTGCTCGCGATTCCACGCCACCACTTCGGGCAGCAGCTCCGCCACATGCACCGTCGCGTCCGGCCCGACGGTCTCGAGAACGCGTCGAAGGCTAAATCCAAATCCCAGCCCCCCGATCAAGACCCGGACTCCCTTTTTTCCCCGCAACCGCTCGCAGGCGAGACTTGCCAACACCTTCTCGGACTCCGACGCATTCGTGCCCATCAGGGGCTGCCGATTCGCCCGCAAGTAGTAGTGGATGTCATGCGAGTGCAGTGACAGCTCGGTTCCGTCGGCGGTTTGGGTGGTGGCAAGGGTGAGAAAAGGTTTCATGGAAAGGCGGCCAGGCTGGCCATCTGGTCGCAGTTCCACAACGACCGCAAGCACCTGTCGTCGCCATGCCACCAAAAAGGCGTTTCCAGCCAGTCCGAGTCCAGACGTTGGGATTCCTCCCCATGACGGCCTGAGTCCACAAAATCAAACACTCCCTGCAGTCGATAAAGCCTCTTCCGCCACGCAAAATCGTCACACAAGCAGGCTTGCCAGCATGACCGTCAGCCGCTCAAATGTGTCGCTTTCGACACAGATCACGCAACTACCTGATGGCATCTTCAAACCTCCCTCCTCCCGCGTCTTCCAAGAGTGGCTTCATGGCTCGCATTGGCCTCTCCATCCTGTTTGTTGGGGCTGCCGGACTGTATGCCTCGGGATTTGAGAGCGAAGGCTACTCACTCGTGATCGCCACGATCTTTGGTGCCTATATGGCCATGAACATCGGGGCCAACGACGTGGCCAACAACGTCGGACCCGCCATTGGGGCCGGAGCCATCACCTTGTTTGGAGCCATTGTCATGGCCGGGCTCTTCGAGGCGGGCGGGGCCATCCTCGCTGGAGGCGACGTGGTGGGGACGGTGAAGGGCGACATCATTGATCCAAAGTCCATCGGAGATCCCAACACCTTTGTGGCGCTCATGATGGCCGCCTTGCTCGCCGGAGCTCTCTGGCTCAATCTGGCGACCGCGATCGGAGCGCCGGTTTCCACCACTCACGCGATCGTGGGTGGCGTGCTGGGAGCTGGAATCGCCGCAGGAGGCTGGAATGTGGCCAACTGGCCCAAGATGGGCGAGATCGCCATGAGCTGGGTCATCTCCCCGGCACTGGGTGGGCTCATTGCCGCTGCCTTCCTCTTTGTGATCAAACACACGATCACCTATCGGGCCGACATGAGCGCGGCCGCCCGACGGATGGTTCCCCTCCTCACCGCCCTCATGACCTGGGCCTTCACCGCCTACATCTGCACCAAGGGCCTCAAGCAGCTGGTGAAGATCGACATGGGAACCGCCCTTTTGATCGGAGCTGGCACGGCCTTCTTGGCGTGGCTTCTGATGCGGCCCCACTGTGCCCGTGTCTCCGCACGTCTCACCAACGACAAGAAAGGTGTGAATCAACTCTTCACGATCCCTTTGATCTGTTCCGCTGCACTGTTGAGCTTTGCCCACGGGGCCAATGACGTCGCCAATGCCATCGGACCTCTCGCGGCGGTCTATGATGCCGTGGCTGCTCACGCGATTTCAGTCAAAGCTCCGATCCCCATGTGGGTCATGCTCGTCGGCGCGCTCGGCATCGTTGCCGGTCTCGCTCTTTACGGCCCCAAGCTCATCCGCACTGTCGGTTCGGAAATCACCGAACTGGACCAGATGCGCGCTTTTTGCATCGCCATGTCAGCCGCGCTGACGGTGCTGATTGCAAGCCACCTCGGGCTTCCGGTAAGCTCGACGCACATCGCCGTTGGCGGCGTCTTCGGTGTGGGCTTCCTCCGCGAGTTCCTCAAGGCTCGCTACGCCGACGTCATTGTCGACATTGAAGAGCACCATCAAGGCCAAGACCGTGACATCGTCGAGTCCTACCTCCAGAGATTCGATGAAGCGAGCCTCAAGGAGCAGGGAGAGATGCTCAAGGATCTGAAGGTCCAGGCTCGTGAGACCCCTCCTGGACTCCTGAGCAAGCAAGAGCGCAAGAGCTTGAAGAAACGCTACAAAAAGCAACTCGTTCACCGATCCATCCTTCTTCGCATCGTGGCCGCCTGGCTGATCACCGTCCCCGCAGCAGGGGCGCTCTCAGCCGGCATCTTCTACCTTCTGCAGCAGTGGATGTAGGGTTCCACGAATTTTCCGTGGATTTTTCAGTTCCGCTTGTTCGTTCTCACCAGCGCTGTTGAGCCGTCTGGGTTGCCCACTGCGCGTGGGTTGTCATTCGTCCAGCCTCCCTTGTGCGCACCTGCTGTGCGGTGAAATCCGGGATTGTCTTTCAATCGCCGGTCTTCTGTAATGATCGTCCAACCTGGAGCCTCGGCTCAACCCAGATCGTTATGGAAGCAACCATCCCACCTGCTGATGTCGTGCCATCCCAAAAGGAATCGCACGTTCCCTTTCCCGGCGTCCGTGTCACATGCAACGGCAACCAACTCGTCGCCCAGTATGTCGAGGCGCGCATCACCGAGGGCGGTGTGTTTTATCCGATCACGCCGTCGACCGAGGGTGGCGAGCTTTATCAAGCCGCCTATGCCGAAGGCAAACTGGACGTCTGGGGCAACAGCAAGATTGCCATCGAGACGGAGGGCGAGCACGCGGCGCAAGGAGGTGCCACGGCCCTCGCCGTCACCGGCAAGCGCACGGTCAATTTCACCTCCGGCCAGGGCATCGTCTATGCGATGGAGCAGTACTACCACGCGCCGGGCAAGTGCTCGACCATGGTGCTGGAGATCGGCGCCCGGGCGCTGACCAAACACGCCCTCAACGTCCACTGCGGCCACGATGACGTCTATGCCGCGCTCGACACCGGCTGGAGCATCCTTTTTGCCAAAGACGCCCAGCAGGCAGCCGATCAGGCGGTCATCCTTCGGAAGGTCTGCGAACTGGCCCTGAACCCGGGCATGAACGTGCAGGATGGCATGCTCACCACCCACTCGGAACGGGCCTACCTCGCTCCCGAGGCCGAGTTGCTACGCCACTTCCTTGGCGCGCCCAACGACATCATCGACTGCCCCACGCCCGCCCAGAAGGAGTTGTTCGGTCCCACCCGCCGCCGCCTGCCTGAGATGATGGACTTGAAGCATCCGATTCTGCTCGGCCCGGTTCAGAATCAAGAGCACCACATGAATGGTGTGGTCGCCCGCCGGAACAACTTCAACGAGCCCATCCTCGGGTTCCTCGCCGACGCCTACCGGGAATTCGGTGAGCTCACCGGCCGCCGCTACGGTTTCGTCACGGAATACAAATGCGAGGACGCGGAGACGGTCTTCGTCTCGCTCGGATGTGCGGCAGAGAACATCGAGGAAGCCTGCGACTGGTTGCGCGACCAACGCAACGCCAAGGTCGGCTCCATCCACATCAACGTCATCCGCCCCTTCCCGGAAGCGGCGGTCATCGAGGCGCTTCGCGGCAAAAAGAACGTCATCGTCATCGAGCGCACGGACGAAGGCATGGCGGGCGACAACCCGCTTTCACGCGACATCCGAGTGGCGCTTGGTAAGGCCAACGAAGCCGCGAAGTTCGGCGGTGATCTCCCAGCGCTAACGCCCGAGGAAACCCCACGCCTGTTCCGCGGCAGCTACGGCCTCGGCTCTCGCGACTTCCGTCCCGAGCACACCCTCGGTGCCTACGAATTCGCCACCGGCATGACGAAGCGCACCGACGGCAAAAGCGCCGCTGACGGCGAGACCTACTTCGTCCTCGGTGTCGATCACCCTTATGCGGTGATTTCCAAGACCACGCCCTCGCTTCTACCAAGCGGTGCCATCGCCGTGCGCTTCCATTCCATCGGCGGCTGGGGCATGATCACCACCGGCAAGAACCTTGGCAGCATCATCGGCGACCTCGGCAATTTCATTTCCGAACAGGATCCCAAATACGATGGCGACGGCGCGCTCATCCAGAAGCTCCACATCATGGCCAACCCGAAATACGGGTCGGAGAAAAAGGGATCGCCCACCAACTACTACCTCGTCGTCGCGCCCGAGCGCGTGCGGGTCAATTGCGAGCTCAATCATGTGGACGTCGTGCTCTGCTGCGATCCCAAGGCCTTCACCCACACCAACCCGCTGGCCGGCATCAACAAGGGCGGCTGCCTCGTCTGGGAATCCAGCGACGATCCCGAGACGGCCTGGAAACGCATCCCGCAGAAGTACCGCCAGTTTGTCCGCGACAACCACATCCGCGTCTTCCTCCTCCCCGGCTTCGCCATCGCCAAGGAAGCCACCGAGCGGCCCGATCTCCAACTGCGCATGCAGGGCAACGCCTTCCTCGGTGCCTTCTTCGCCGTGTCGCCCTTCCTCCAGGAGTACGGCATCTCGCGCGATCAGTTCGAGGAACTCGTGCGGAAGCAGTATGTGAAAAAGTTCGGCCGTTTCGGCGACGCCGTTGTCGAATCGAACATGAAGGTCATGATCGAGGCCTTCAATCGCCTGGTCGAGATTCAATACGGCAAAGACGAGGACGAAGACCGTTCCTCCATGCGCCTCGATCCCGTCTTGCCCGTTGACGCGCATCCCATCCTGCCCACCGCAGGGGTGTTTGCACCGTCCCTGAAAGCCATTTCACACAACCCCGATCAACCGGCCAAAGCTCCCGTCTTCACGCTCGACAAGTTCGACGGGGAATACCGCCACGGCCTCGGCTACCACCAGCCCGCTGGAGCGCTGGCCTCCGTCGGCGTCATGGCTGCCGGAACGGGCGCCACGCAGTCGAAGTACGTCGCCCGTCGCGAGACACCCATGTACATCGCGGAAAACTGCACCCAGTGCATGGAATGCATCACCGCTTGTCCCGACACCGCGCTGCCCAATACCGCGCAGGATGTTTCCACCGTCCTGAAAACGGCGGTGATGAACTACGTTAGCGCTGCCGACGACCGGAAGAAGCTGCTCGCCGCCATCCCCGAAATCGATGCCGGCGCCCGTGAAAAAATGGTCGCCGCCGTGGCGGCCAAGGAGAGCCTGCCGTTCAAGGACATCGTCCGCGAACAGGTCGCCGGTTTGAACCACGGCATCAGCCAGCAGGCCAAGGACGAGCTCAACGCCATCATGGATCTTCTGCCGATCGCCTATGGCAACGTCCCCGCCATCTTCCGCTCGATCGAGAAAAAGAGCCCCGGCGAAGGAGGCGTCTTCATGATCCAGGTCTCCGACCTCTGCAAAGGCTGCGGCGAGTGCGTCGAGCAGTGCGGCGATCACGATGCGCTGCGCATGGTGCCCGACACCGAGGAACTGAACTACCAGCTCACCTCCGCCCAGATCTTCGGTCGTCTCCTTCCCGACACCCCGCAGAAGTACCTCGGCCTCTACGACGACGACGCTCCGCAGGACAGTCGCCCCGCCGCGCTGCGGAACCACCTCATGGTCCGCCGAAATTACGAGGCCCTCGTCTCCGGAGATGGTGCCTGCGCCGGGTGCGGAGAAAAGAGCATCCTCCGCGCCATCGCCTCCGTCACCGAGGCCTACATGCGCCCGCTCTATCACAGCAAGGCCAACCGCCTCTACGACAAGGCCGGTCGCCTGAAGTTGGACGGCGTGCAACGGCTCGCGACGCTCAAGGCCTCCGACGCGGAAGCCTACCAACGCCTCAAGCGCAGCTTCGCCCACATCGTCATGGGACTCGGCGGCGAGGACGATGCCGACACCGAGAAGCGCATCGCCGACCACGGTCCCATCAGCGATGAGGAACTCATCGACGGACTCTGCGCCGTGATGAATCAGGACGCCTTCAACCACTTCAAGCTTCAGGCCACCGATGGCCGCCTCGACAACGGCATGTCCGTGATGGCCATGGGTGCCTCCACCGGCTGCAACACGGTCTATGGCTCCACGCCGCCGTCCAATCCGCACCCGTATCCGTGGATGAACAGCCTGTTCCAGGATGGCTCCACCATTTCCTGGCTGCTGGCCGAAAGCCTCCTGCTCAACCACGCGCGCCGCTCGGTCGCCCCCGAACGTTTGGCCGACGTGCTGCTCGGAGACTCCGCCGCCGAGTTTTCCAGCATCGACGACTGGGATCTCACCCACCTCACCGAGACCCTGATGACCGACCAGGAGATCCGTGAACTGCCCAAGGTGTGGATCGTCGGCGGCGACGGTGCGCTGGGCGACATCGGTTTCCAAAACCTCTCCAAGGTGATGCTGCAAAACCGGCCCAACGTGAAGGCCATCATGCTCGACACGCAGGTGTACTCGAACACCGGCGGCCAGAACAGCGACAGCTCCACCATGCTCGGTGGTTACGACATGAACCAGTTCGGCCGCGCCTCCCAGGGCAAGCTGACGGAGAAAAAATCCGTCGCCGAAGCACTGACCGCCGGCCACGGATCGCCCTTCGTCGCCCAGGTCTCGATCGCCAACGCGGCCAAGCTTTACAAGGCCCTGCTCGACGGCCTCGAGTATCGCGGCACCGCCTTCTTCCAGGCCTACACCACCTGCCAGCCCGAGCACGGCGTCGGCGACAACATGTCCGCCCATCAGGCCAAGCTCTCGCGCGACAGCCGCGGCATGCCCGAGTTCATCTACGATCCCCAGCAGGGCGAGACCTCGCAGGAGTGCCTCGACGTGAAGGGCAACCCCACCATCAACCGCGACTGGTGGCAGGCCGCGTACTCCAACAAGGAAAAGTACAACTACACCGTCGCCCACTGGGCGCTCACCGAGGCCCGCTTCCGCAAGCACCTCAAGGCCATCAGCGAGGAAGACACCGCCGACATGATGCACCTCGACGACATCCTCGTCTGCATCACGCAGAACGACGTCGTCAAGCGCCGCATCTTCGATCCGAAGCACCGCGCCTTCGTCCCCGACTTCGGCGTCTTCATCAAGGCCGAGGTGAACGGCAAGCTGAAGCACTACGCCGTCAGTCGCCAGATGGTCCTTTTCGCCGTCGAACGCCGCAAAGCCTGGCGCATGCTCCAAAGCAAAGCCGGCCAGGAAAACCTCGACTACCAAGCCCAACGCACCCTCCTCGCCAAGGTCGACCAAGGCGAATTCAGTGTCGAAGACCTCCGTGCAAAGACGAGGGAGCTCTATGAGGCGGAGTTAGCAACAAAGTAGTCTCGGCTTCAGCCCGTCCCACACCCGGTAGGGCCGGGCTGTGCCCCGGCCCAAACTTTCCTCGTCAGACTTCTCAACACAAACGTCCATCCTCACCCACCATCTCCTCCCTCTCAAAATGGGACGCGACGCAGCGCGTCCCTACCGGGTAGCCGTGTGCGACGTTTTACGGCGTCATGAGTGGCACGGTGGGAAAGCGGCTCCGGCGCGGACAACCCAGCGGGTGAGGAAGCCCCCCAAAAAAACAGCGGCGGGGGTGCGGGCTTGAGCCCGCCCCTTTGGCGATTCTCCTTGCAGATCTGAGAAGCGACATCGAGCGCCTGTCGCGGAAGCTCAGCATTCGATCCACGCGCCGGCTCATGACAGTCATCGACCAATCCGCCCAATCAGAACTTGTTCGGTCGGAGCACCCGGATGTCACTCTCGTAAGCCACCATGGCATAGCTGGCAAAGAGCTCGTCGTGGAGACGCTGCAAGATCGACTCGGCCGTGGCAGGGGGAACGATCACTTGGATCTGGACGTTGGCGGATTCGGCGATATCTGCCTCGCGCTCGCCCTGATGTCCGTGGCCGCGAACATGGAAGGCGGTATGACCCTGCGCTCCCGCCTCTCGAAGCAAATCGACCACGCGATCCTCCAAGACCGCTTCGCAGACGATGGTGACAAGTTTCATGGGATGAAGGGTCATGAGATTCAGGGGTGAACGTATTTGGAGACTTCAAAGAACAGGGGGATGCCCACGATGATGTTGAAGGGAAAGGTGATCGCAAGCGAGGCGGTCAGAGAATAGGTCGGATTGGCATCCGGCAGGGACAGCCGCACGGCTGCGGGAGCGGCGATGTAGGAGGCACTGGCTGCAAGAACCCCGAGCAGCATGCTGCCACCCGTGCTCAGCCCTGCGGCAGAGCCCACCATGACGCCGACCACCCCATGCACCAGGGGTGCCAGGATTCCAAAGACGAGGAGGAAGAAACCCACCTTCTTCAGGTCGCCCAAGCGCCGTCCCGCCACCATGCCCATTTCGAGGAGAAACAGCGCCAGCACCCCTTGGAAAGGCGTCACAAAGAAGCCTTCCACCGAGGCCATGCCAGCCTTCCCGCTGATTCCACCAATCACCATGGCACCCATCAACAGCAGCACGCCCTTCCCCAGCACGGCATCCCGAAGAGCATGCCTGACGCCCTGATCCGAGAAAGACAACTTGCCTCCCAAGGCGCCCTTTCCCAACAGCACACCCACGATGATGGCTGGCGACTCCATGACCGCCAGAAAGGCCGAGGCATAGTCCTCGTAAGGCTGATCAATCCCCTTCAAGAAGTTGGTGGCGGCGATGAATGTCACGGCGCTGACACTGCCATAGTGCGCCGCGATGGAGCCCGCATCCGTCACGCTGAGTCGGCCGATCTTGCGAAGACAAGGGTAGGTCCACAACGGGATCAATCCGCCGAGTGTCGCGGCGACGATCACGGGCAGCCAAACCTGACCCAGGCCAGCCTCATGAATCGCGACCCCTCCTTTGAATCCAATGGCGGTCAGGAGGTAGATGGTCAGCGTCGAGTACAACGCCTCGGGAAACTTGAGGTCACTCTTGGCGACCGAGGCGAAGACACCAAGGCCAAAGAAGAGGACCGCGGGGCTGAGTAGATTGGCCTGAACAGCTGAAAAGAAATCCATGAATGTAGGGTCAGAATCGTGACGATCCGTTCATCACACCTCGGCTGCGTTCTATCCAATTCATCTTTTGTTCTATTTCGTTCACTTTTTTGCAATCTTGAAGCTCTGACCTTTGAACGCCCTGCGACGACTGTCCCCTGCGACGAGCGTAATCAGTGACCGCCATGCTACCCATTTGGTACTCTCCCATCTATACCGACGGCTTGGATCCCGAAGCACGCTTCCCGAGGGCGCGATACCGGGAGGTCCGCCAGAACCTGGCACCTGAGGTCGATGCAGGGAGCATTGAGTTCTTCGAACCCTCAGCGCTGCACCCAGACCTGCTCCATTTGGCCCACGATAGGGAGTACTGTCGCGCTTTCCTCAGTGGTTCCCTGAGCGTGGAGGCCGAACGCCGGATCGGACTGCGTCCATGGACGTCGGCCATCGTCCAACGTACCTTGATTCTGACCCATGGAACGGTCGAGGCGACGCGTCGGGTGATGACGACAGGCGGCATCGCAGCCAATCTCGGAGGCGGCACCCACCATGCCTACCGCGACTTCGGCTCGGGCTACTGCATCTTCAATGACCTCGCCATCGCCGCCCGGATCGCACAACGGGACCATGGGGCTCGCCATGTCCTGATCCTCGACCTCGACGTTCACCAGGGAGATGGCACTGCGGCCATCTTTGCCGACGACCCAAGCGTGGAGACCGTCTCGTTTCACTGCGGCAAGAACTTCCCCTTCCGCAAAACCCAGTCCGATCATGACGAAGTGTTCGACGAAGGCACCACCGACGACCTCTTTCTTGATCGGCTGACCGCCTTTCTCACCCAGCGCGCCACCCGTGAACTCCCCGACCTCATTCTCTTCCAGGCAGGCGTCGACGCCCTTGCCACCGACCGACTGGGGCACCTCGATCTCACCCGCGAAGGCATGCAGTTCCGAAACCAATTGGTCTTCGAATTTGCCCGAGCCTGGAGCATCCCGTTGGTGATCACCATGGGTGGCGGTTATGGCGAGCCCTTGGAAACCTCCGTCAACGCCCATGCGGACCTTTTTCGACAGGCCGCCCAGGTTCAGTGGAGTGCCGGACTCCCCTCACCGCGAGTCGATTCTCGATAGAAGCACCAGGCATCTGTCCCTCCCCTGTCGAGACGCTTGAGCAAGGTGGAATGACGCCCTCTCAATAACCAACCAAGGCTAGACCTGGCACGCGACTGAAGTGGGCTGTGTTGTTGGTCACAAGCGGGAGGCCGTGCGCAAGGCTGGCGGCGGCGATCCACAGATCATTGGTGCCGCACTGGTTCAAGAACAGCCGGTCGATTGTGATCGAGGTGCTCGCGGCAGAGGCGCACTCATGTCTGCATCGTCATGATCACCAGCAAATGCAGCAAGGGATCTTCAATCTCATCATCATCAATACACTACGCAGGTCATTTCCCGTCGTGCAGCGTGGGCTCACATCGAAAAGCCTCTGATTTCGACAAAGTTTGTTACATCCCGGAACCGGAGGGGTATCCGCCAGTACCAGTGAGAACTAGCAAACCGATGAATACACGATACTCCTTCCAACCCAAGCGGGCGCTAAGCGCCGCCCTGATTGCCGCGGCCATCCTCGGAGGCCTTTGGATGCTCCAGCCGCAGGAGACACCTGAAATGGTCGAGTTGGAGAAGCGTCACGAAGCTCTCCGAAAGGCGCCCGATTCCATGCAGGAACATCCACTTCCATCGGAGACCCCCTCCCCTTCCATCGTGCAGGCGGTCCCGACGCGGGAACCCTCGGCAAATCCCAACATTTCCCATACCTCAAAGGGTGATCAAAAACGTTCCAAGGAGATTCAAGGGCTCCTTCGGGAGAGCCGCTTGGTTCGTTCCACCGTGTCCAAGTATGTTCCCATGAAAGGCGAACCCAAGCTGCCCCGCCAAGATGTCGAGTGGCTGAGGAGAACCCGCTACCTCGTTTCCCCATCCTTCAAATATCCGCACCTGAGGGTGGATGAGGTGTACTACACCAACCCCGATGGGAGCGAGGTGCTCTTTCACGAAGCATCGATGGTTGCCGACCACCTTGTCGTCGAGGCCGGGAGTGCCGTCGCCTTGGCACCACTCGTCCACGATCCAAGATTCAGTTGGTTGATTGAGGGGGAAACCGGATTGCTCCAACTCGCGAACGACTTTGAAACGGTCTACGAGCAAGAAGAGGACGTTCTGCGGCAGACCATGGAGAGCCTGTCCTCGAATGGACTCGAAGCGGAACCTGATTACTTGGTTTTTTCAACCGCCACCACCCCGGATGATGCGGACTTCAATCAACTCTGGGGGATGTTCGATATGGGTGCACCCACGGCTTGGGATACAACGACCGACTCTTCCAGCGTTGTGGTGGGCATCATTGACACCGGCATTGACCTTCAACATCCAGATCTTTCGGCCAACATCTGGTTGAACCCGGGCGAATCCGGATCTGGACGCGAGAACAACGGTCTCGACGATGACGGCAATGGGTTTGTCGATGACGTCTATGGCTGGGATTTCGTCGCTGACGACAATGACCCCTCGGATGACCATTACCATGGCACCCACTGCGCGGGGACTGTCGGAGCGGTTGGCAACAACACCCTCGGCGTTGCTGGAGTTGCCTGGAGCGCCCAGTTGATGTCGCTCAAATTTCTCGACCACCAGGGGCGTGGCTCGACTTCGGACGCGATTCGCGCGGTGCACTATGCCAATACACAGGGCGTCGCCATCACCAGCAACTCATGGGGAGGAGGAGGCTACAGCTCATCCCTGAAGACCAAGATTGAAGAAGGCCATGACTTGGGTTTTCTGTTCATCGCTGCTGCGGGCAACGCCGGACAGGATACCGACAGCCAACCTGCCTACCCGGCATCGTACGACTGTCCCAACATCATTTCCGTTGCCGCAATGGCACAAGACAGGACGCGAGCCTCGTTCTCAAATTACGGACTGAACTCCGTC
>CAXBNA010000039.1:0-34527 GCA_963976915.1 uncultured Verrucomicrobiales bacterium | reverse complement strand
GGCCATTGATCAGCTCCAGAACGCCCCCACCGACAAACCCCTCTTCCTCGCTGTCGGCTACATCAAACCGCACCTGCCCTGGTATGTGCCTCAGGAGTACTTCGACCGCTTCCCGCTCGCCGAGATCCAGCTCCCCGCCGTCAAAGAGAACGACCTCGACGACATCCCACCCGCCGGAGTGAAAATGGCCAAACCGGAGGGAGACCACGCCAAAGTCCTCGGAGCGGGCGAATGGAAGAAGGCCGTCCAGGGCTACCTCGCCACCATCTCCTTTCTCGACGATCAGGTCGGCCGCCTCCTCGACGCCCTCGAAAGCAGCGACCGCGCGAAGGACATGATCGTCGTCTGGTGGACCGATCACGGCTGGCACCTCGGGGAGAAAGAGCACTGGCGGAAATTTGCCCTCTGGGAGGACGCCACGCGCACCTCCATGGCCATCGCCGCCCCCGGCATCACCCAGCCCGGAACCACCACGAATGCCCCGGTCGATTACATGAACGTCTACCCCACCATTTGCCAACTGGCCGGCATTCCCGTGCCCGAGCATGTGAAGGGCGACAGCCTCGTCCCGCTGTTAAACGATCCAAACGCCAAGTGGGTGCAAAAGGCCATCTGCACCCATGGCCGTGGCAATCACGCGGCGATCGACAACAACTGGCGCTACATCCGCTACGCCGACGGCAGCGAGGAACTCTACGACCACACCAACGATCCCAACGAATGGACCAACCTCGCCGGAGAAGTCGGCATGTCCGATCATAAGACTCGCCTTGCCGCCGCCCTCCCCGCCGTCGAGTCCGAAGTCGCCCCGACCCTCGCCCCCAAAGCCAAGGGAAAGAACAAGTCGAAGGCCAAGAAGACAAAGGAGGAGTAGGCCCTACGACGGCCCCCTTTTCACCTCGTCTTTCATCCCTCGCTGCAGTGCTCAACGGCAGCGAGCCTCAAATGATCCATTGATCGATGATCTCTCGATCACGTCACGATCCATCACGCAGATCACATGCTTCACATATCCCAATGATGAACTCAGTCAGGAAGTGGCTTCGCTTGGCATCTCTTCGTCGATGACTTCTTCGTTTTCAAAGGCAGCTATTTGACCACCGCGCACTTTCGCTTGGCTGCTGCCTTCTCATCTAATCTTGTTAGGTGTTGTGGCTTCAGGTACAGCAAGATACTCGCGCTCGATCCACACCGAATTCGCACAAGCGTCGGAAGTATCGATTCCATCATCGGAAATCCAAATTTCGATCATCCCGAGATCGTTTGTTCCCCGAGCATGGAATGAATTGCCGACGGCAGAAGCAATCAATTCGTAAGTTTCCGGGAGACGCTCTCGCTCATCGATTACAGCCTTCGGAACGGATTGAAGAACGAAGATTTCTGACTCCGAGTGGCTCATATTTTCTCTAGCGAACCGTCTTGATTCGTCCATTCGGCTATCGCTTTTCACGGTAATTGCGACATGGGTTTCAGAGGGAGACTGAGGCTCTGAGGCGCTCGTGTCAATGCTTTGCGGTCTTGCTGGGCTGTCTCTTCGCCTCGCCCCTGATGGACGGAACCCGTTCCGGGTTCGCTAGAGAACCCACGTTGGGTGGCGGTCGGGGTTCCAGGGTTCTGCGAACCCTTCGGCCAACGACGGAAGCCCGTTGGGCTGCCCTGCCGAGAACGATGGATTTGGCTCCCAGAGGTGGCACGATGACTTCACGGCATGGCATCAAGCCGCCTTCCCTTTCTGGAGCAGGCGTAAAGCTGTTCCGGAGACAGGGGCAGAAAGTCAGACCCACCGAAAAAACCTCCCGAAGTCAGCTCCGGATATTCAGTGCGACCGAAAAAACCCTTCGAAGGCCACCCAAGAAATCCAGAGCGACCAAAAAAACGTTTCGAAAGCCCCTCAAGAACCGAGAGCGCCCGAAAAACCCTTTGGAAAGCCACCCCGAAAATCTCGGGTGACCGAAAAAACGTTTCGGAAGCCACCTCGAAAACTCCAGGTGACCAAAAAAGCAATTCGGAGGCTACTCGGGAAACCCAGAGCCGTCCCCCGAACACTCAGATGAGCACCCCACAAATCCAGAACGACCGGGGAACCGCTCCGACGGTCGTACTCAGGACGAGTACGAAAGGGCAATCGCTGGGGAGGCCGCCGTCCAACACCCATCCCAAGCCGTGGCATCGCAGCGCTCAATGTGGACCACCAAGTTCTGATTCGACGATCTTGGTATCGTTGCAGACTGCACGCCGTCCTCGGGGCCCATCGGTGGGGCGTGACCGCCGGGCAGGCCAAACGTCGTCCCCTTTCAGACACTCTTCCACGGCAGTCATTGCCCTCGGCTCAGTCAACCGGCCACTCACATCCATCACCCAACCCGGGTCGCCCGGCGGTCGAACCCCACCGTTCCCCTTACTCCGCAACGTCCGGCCTCACAGAAGCCAGCTACAGCTCTCCACTCTCCCTCATCCAGTCTCCGCGCCTTTGCCCCTCTGCGGCAAATCCGCTCCGCCCTTGAGCACCTCCCGGCGGCTGGAAGCGCGCCGCTCCTTGGGGCTTCTCCTTGTGCGAATTTTCAATACTGTCGATTGACGGATGGAAAGGCGCTCTTATTGCTTCGCCCGTTCGATATGAACCGCCTCTGCCGCTTGCGGCTATTTCGGGTCCTCCCGCTTCTCATTGCGATGATTGCTTCATCGCCCCCTGCCATGCCTGGGCAAATGTCCCCCAACGAGGTGACGGACTTCGACTCGCTCGTGCGCTTGGCACAGTCCATGGCCCAAAGCCCGCACGTGCCACGCGAGGTTACGCTGGATCCGTTTTTCAAAAACCTCGACTACGACGGCCACCGCCAGATTCAGTTCCGGCAGGACCGGTCTCTTTTCAAAGACGGGCGCGGGTCTTTCATCGTCGAGTTTTTCCATCCGGGCTGGATGTTCCAAAAAGAGATCCGCTGCTTCGTCACGGACGATGGCACGACCACGCCGGTCGCCTTCGATTCGTCGATGTTCAAGTATGGCGACTCCAAGCCGCCGGAGTCGGTCCCTCTCCCCACAGGCTTCTCGGGCTTCCGCATCGCGACGCCTTTGAGCCCGACTTCCACCCGCCAGGAGTTCATGGTCTTCATGGGCGCCAGTTACTTCCGCGCCTCGCCGAAGGCCCTGAACTATGGCATCTCCGGACGGGGCATCGCCGTGAACACCATCGGCAGCCAGCCCGAGGAGTTTCCGGATTTCAGGACGTTCTGGATGGAGTCCCCCCAGCCAGGTGAGACCGAGTTCCAAGTGCTGGCCCTCCTCGACGGCCCGAGCATCACGGGGGCCTATCAGTTCACGGTCAAACCCGGCCAAACGCCCTCCAGTTCCGTCGTCTCGGCGACGCTGTTCCTCAGGAAGCCGGTTGAGATGCTCGGGATTGCGCCGTTTTCATCGATGTTCTGGTTTGGTGAGAACAGTCACCCGCGGCCCTACGACTTCCGTCCGGAGGTGCACGACTCCGACGGCTTGGAGATCGAGATGGAGGGTGCGCCGACGCTCTGGCGTCCGCTGGACATCACGCCGGGGCAGACGCGACTGAGCTTTTTCCAAGTGAACCAGCTCAAGGGCTTCGGCATGGCCGAGCGGGATCGTGAGTTCCGAAACTTCGAAGACCTTGAGGCCAAGTACCATCGCCGCCCCGGAACCTGGGTCACCCCCATCGCCGGATTTGGCGAAGGCTCCGTCGCCCTCATCGAGCTCTCCACGGGCGAAGAGACCTGGGACAACATCGTCAGCTTTTGGCAGCCCAAGCATCTTCCGTCGACACCCGATGAACCCCTCCACGTCGAGTATCGCATCGATTGGCTCGAAGACCGGCCCGCTGGCGATCTGGCCCGTGTCACGGCGACGCGGCGTGGTTTTGCGACCGAGACCGTGGACCACCTCTACGTGATCGACTACGCCCCAATCGAGCTCACGCCTCCTGCGCCGGATGGCTGGGTGCCCGAGGTCGAACTGAAAGTCACGGGCGGCGAGGTCACCATCCTCGACCAACGCGCCATGCTGAATCCCGAGACCGGCGGCTGGCGTGCCTTTTTCAGGCTGGACGTCCCCGACGAAACCCAACTCCTCGAAATGAGCCTCGACGTGCTCCGAGACGAAAAGCCCGTCGCCGAGCGCTGGCTCTACCAGTGGAGACGCTGACGGATTGGCCGGAAACCTGCATTGCCCCTCGCCCTCATGGACGCCATCACGATCGACTTTGCCCCCGCCACGGGTACCGAAGAAGAGTGGAACGAAGCCTACGCCCGGCTCGCCGACTACTTCCGCGCACACCGGCTCCACAACCGAATCCGCCGCACGCAGCTCATCCTGGAGACGCTGCGTCTCGCTGCCATCCAGCACAAGCTGCAGCCCACCCGCTCTCCCACCGCCCTCGCCATTGAGCAGGCCCGCAACATGCTGCGCGACTGGCTTGGCGATGTGTACGCCGGACTGGAGCTCGACACCACTCAACTCGAAGCCGCCGGACGCCTCGGCTTTCACCTCTGCGGCGGGCCCAACCGCTGGCCCCATTTTTTCCTCAACAAGGACGACGTGCCCGAAGACATGGTCGACGCCATGCGCTCCGCCGTTCGCGAGTCCGGCCCCCGGCTCCAAGTCTCCAAGATGACGCCACGGGACATCGATCTGGGCATCATTTCCGACGTCGCTGAAGACACCTTCGACCGCTTTGATCGTCACCCCTTCCTCCGCTACAGCTTCCTCGCCATCGTCGTGGGCAGCGTGCTCGGTTACCTCTACTGGCTCCTGAAATGAGAACCCGTGACACGGTCACCACGCCGTATCAGACCATCCACCAGCCCGGCATGCCGCCCGCACGCATCGCCCGCCTGCGCCGCGCCACGTTCTTTTCCTTTGTCGGGCTCGGCACGATCATCGGCGCCTGGCTGATGTTCATCTACCTCGCCAACAATGGCCTGCGCTGGACGGAAATGGCGCTGCTGGCGGTCTTCATTCCGCTCTACTACCAGCTCAACGTCGGCTTCTGGACCGCCCTGTTTGGGGTCTGGTTGATGAACCGGACCAAGCAGGATCCGCTCGATCTTTGGAGCACCCTGAGCAAGGACGACCTCAAGACACCGATCCAGGCCAGCACGGCCATCATCATGCCCATTTACAACGAGGACGTCACCCGCGTCTTCGAGGGCCTCCGTTCGATCTACCTGAACCTCGAAGAAACTGGTCCGTCCGAGCCCTTCGATTTCTTCATCCTCAGTGACTCCGATGATCCCAGCAAATGGATCGAGGAAGAAGCCGCCTGGCTCGAGATGTGCCGCCAGCTCAAGGCCTTCGGTCGGATCTTTTATCGAAAGCGCCGAAAGTCCATCAACCGAAAGAGCGGCAACGTCAGCGACTTCTGCCGCCGCTGGGGCAAGCAGTACCGCTACATGATCGTGCTGGATGCCGACAGCCTGATGTCTGGCTGGATGCTCACCAGCATGGTGCGCCTAATGGAGAAACACCCCGGCATCGGCATCCTGCAGACCTTCCCGAAACAGGTCGCCTCGGGCACCTTGCTCGGTCGTCTCATGCAATTTGCCCAAGCGCTCTATGGTCCACCCTTCATGGTAGGGCTCGACTACTGGCAGTGCGGCGAAGCCAATTTCTGGGGGCACAACGCGATCATCCGTCTCGCCCCCTTCATCGAGAACTGCGCCCTTCCTGCCCTTCCTGGAAAAGAACCCTTCGGCGGCCATGTGCTGAGTCATGACTTCGTCGAGGCGGCCTTGATGCGAAGGGCGGGCTACGCGGTGCGTCTCCTGCCCTGCTCACGCGGAAGCTATGAGGAGGGCCCGCCCACGGTCATGGACATGCTGAAGCGCGACCGCCGCTGGTGCCAGGGCAACATGCAGCACTTCTGGCTCCTGTTTGCCAAGGGCTGGCATCCCATGAGCCGCATCAATTTCCTCCATGGCATCCTCAGCTACGCCGGTTCGTTGTTGTGGTTCCTGATGCTCGTCTTTGTCACCCTCCTCGCGGCGACGCCGTCCGGCGCACTTTCTCAGCAGGCCCGCCTCGCCCAGGAACTCCTCCTCGGCGTCACCGTCGCCCTCATCTTCCTGCCCAAGGTCGTCATCCTCCTCGACGAGATGATCACCGGCCGCCTCTTCAAGCCGATCCGGCTTCGGTTTCTCACCGCTTTCACCAGTCTGCTGGACACCGTCCTCTTCACGCTCATGGCCCCCGTGCTCATGATCTTCCACTCACGCTTCGTCATCTACACCGTGCTCGGACGCGGTGTGAGTTGGGTCGCCCAACGGCGGAAGATGGATGGAAAAGTCGACTGGGCTGAGGTCACCCTCACCTTCTGGCCCATTGCGCTGGTCGGGATCGTCTGGGGCGTCATTGCCGCCTTCATCTCCAAGACCTTCCTCCTCTGGATGAGCCCCATCCTCATCTCCCTCATCATCGCCATTCCGGTCGCCATCATCCTTTCGGGCAAAGCGTCGGGGCGCCGCCTCGGCCTGTTCCTCACGCCCGAGGAGGATGATCCGCCCGGCGTGCTGGACATCCTCGACAGCCACCTCGCCGAGGTCAGCGGCCGCATCTCCCTCTCCCATGAGGTGGAAAAACACTTCGGCCTGATGCAGGTCTGTCTCGACCCCTACGTCAATGGCCTCCACGTCTCCCTGCTGAGGCGGCGGAAGAACATCGACGTTTCCCGAGGCTACCTCAAGAACCTCGCCAGCCGCCTCCTCCAAGAAGGGCCCGACGCGCTCAATGCTTCGCAAATCAAGAGCATGCTGCACGACACCGACACCATCACCGACCTCCACTACCGCCTCTGGTCCGCCTCCGACCACGAACTGGCCCCTTTCTGGCTCAATGCCATCCGCCAATACAACCTCAGCAGCACCAGCCCCTTCGCCCACACCCTGGCCACGAAGGACGCTGCCTAAACCGCTCTCTGGATCTACGCCGACAACGGCCAAAAGATCGGAACCAGCACGAGGATCAGGACCAGCGCAATCACCGCCAAGCCCCCGCCGACCTTGATGTAGTCGGAGAAACGGTACTTGCCGGGGCCGTAGACGAGGAGGCAGGACGGCTCGAACGGAGTCACGACGGCCAGCGACGCGCTCAGCATGACTGTCAACGCAAAGGGCTTGGCCTCCAAGCCCATCGACTCGGCGGCTTGAAGCGCCACCGGCAGCACGACGAGGGCCGCAGCAGCATTCGACATCTGTTGAGTGAGCGCCATCGCCAAAACTGCAAACCCGGCGAGGACCGCAGTGGGTCCAATGGGTTCCAACAGACCCACCACCGCCCCGGACACCATCTGAGCCGCGCCAGACGAGGTCATCGCCTCGCCAAACCCGGTCATGCCTGCAATCAGGATCAGCAGCCGCCAGTCGATGTTTTCATAGGCCGTCTCCATCGAGACCGTTTTCAGCCCGACCGCCAGCAGCGCCGTCATCAGCATCGCCATGGGCGCCGAAATCCACATCAGGCTGCTGAGGATGATGGCCAGAACGAAAAAGCCCAGCACCGCCAGCCCGCGCCCCAAGCCAGGCAACGCCCCGTCGTGCGCCGTGATCACGACCATCTCCGCATCTTCCTCGAACTTGCGGATTCGCTCATACGATCCTTGCACCAGCATGAGGTCGCCCGCCTTCAGTTCCGTCTCGCCGATCTTCTTGGTGATGGAGCGATCTCCACGCATCAGCGCCAGCACCGAGACCCCACTGACTTGGCGAAAGTTGGAGCCAATCAGCGAATGGCCGACCAAGGGTGACTTCGGCGTCAGCACGACCTCGGCAATGTGGGATCTCAGCGCCGCGCCACCCGCCTGCTGGCGAAGGTTCGCATCTTCCAGGATGTCGATACCCTCGATCTTCTTCACCCGGATCAGGTTTTCCACACGTCCCGCGACCAACACCACGTCGCCCTCTTCAAACTGGTCCGTCAACAGTGGAACACGCTCCTGCTGGTCCCGTGCGATTTTCATCACCTGAAAGTCCATCACGGAGAAATCACTCTCGAACACCGCCTGGCCGATCAGTGGCGAGTTGGGCAGGATGACCACCTCCGCAAAGTACTGCCTCATGGAGACATCATCCTTTGCTTCACTACGATCCGGCAGCAGGTGCCGTCCGATCAAAAGCATGTACGCAATGCCCGCCCCGAGAATGATCAGACCCACTCCGGCGAATTCGAACATCTGCAATTCCTCGTAGCCGTGCTTCTTGAGGTAGCCGCTCACCGCCACGTTGGTTGAGGTGCCGATCAGGGTACAGGTCCCGCCCATGATCGATGCAAATGCCAGTGGCATGAGCAGCCGAGAGGGTGACATGCCCGCCTGCCGTGCGAGCCGAATCATCGGGCCCATGAACATGGCAGTCACGGTCGTGTTGTTCATGAATCCGGAAATCAGGCTGACTCCCGTCATCATCGCCGCCGTGAGCCTGCCCGGTTGGTTCCCGAACGCCCGCGACATCAGCCGCCCCAGCCCGTCCAGCACCCCCGTGTCCCGCATGGCGGCACCGATCACGAAGATCGACGCCAACATCACCACGATCCCACTGCTAAATCCCGCAAACGCCTGCTCCATCGTCAGGATGCCCGTCATCACCAGCGCCACCAGCAGGAGCAAGGTCACCACATCCACGGAGAGCTTCTCCGTGGCAAAGAGGGTGATGGCCACAATCAGCAGCCCGATGACGATCCAAGGTTCCATTTCAAAAATGACGCACCCCCATCCTCCACAGTTCTGCCTTCCCCGTCAAAGAAAGCCCACGGAACTTTAGTCGATCTCCAAGCGCTCCTTCACATCCCCGAGCGTCCAGCCCGAATCCCTCAACGACCGCAAGGAGCGCGCCGCATCCCGTTTGGCCAAGCGTTTCCCTTCCTCATCCGCGATCAGCCGATGATGATGCCACTCCGGCACCGGCAATTCCAAAAGCTCCTGCAAAAGCCGGTGAAGATGCGTCGCCGGCAGAAGATCCTCGCCTCGGGTCACCACAGTGATCCCCTGCGCGGCATCATCCACCACCACGGAAAGGTGGTAGCTCGCCGGAGTGTCTTTCCGCGCCAGCACCACATCGCCAAAAATCTCTGGTGTTGCGATGACTTCCCCCACCCCCACGTCCTTCCATCGCATGGTTTTCCCAACCCGCTCCACCGCTTTCGCGATGTCCAATCGCAGCGCATAGGCCTCGCCCGAGGTCATCCGTTCCCGTCGGGAAGCATCGTCCAAGTGTCGACACGTCCCCGGATACAGGGGCCCGTCCGGGCCTTGCGGTGCCTGTCCCGCACGGGCAATCTCATCCGCGATCTCCCGCCGCGTGCAAAAACAAGGATACAAGAGGCCCATCGCCTCCAGACGATTCAGCGACTCCTGATAGACAGCGAAGCGATCCGATTGGCGCCACACCGGCTCCTCCCACGAGAGGCCAAGCCAGCGCAGATCTTCAAAAATCCCGGCTTCGTACTCCGGTCGCACACGGCTAAGATCCAGATCCTCCAATCGGACCAAAAAACGCCCTCCAGCCCGAGCCGCTTGCTCGGCTGCAAACAACGCCGCATAGGCATGGCCCAAGTGCAGCCATCCCGTCGGACTCGGGGCAAAGCGCGTCACAGTCATTCCCAAACCTGAGTTTCCAGCGACACCGTGACCCGATTTCTCCCTCACTCCATTGGGTTCACCAGCGTCCCAATCCCATCGATCGTGATGCTGACCACATCGCCAGCTTGCAGCGTGAAATCGTCATCAGGAACGATGCCCGTGCCGGTCATCAGCAGCGCACCCGTATCGAAACGGTTGTCCCGAAACAAAAACTCCGCCAACTCTTCCGGCTTCCGCTTGAGCTGATCCAGCCCCGTGCTCCCCTCAAAGACCACCACACCGTCACGCTCAATCACCAAGCGCACCTGCGTGCTCGCCTGATCCAAGGGTTCCTCCGCGATCAAGACGCACGGCCCGACAGACGCACAGCGGTCAAAGCACTTCGCCTGCGGCAAGTACAGCGGGTTCTCACCCTCGATGTCCCGACAGGAAAGGTCGTTCCCGACGGTGTAGCCCACGATCTCCCCCTTCGCGTTGAGCACCAGCGTCAGTTCAGGCTCGGGCACCATCCACTTCGAATCCCGACGCAGATGCATCGCCGCGCCGGGGGCCGCCACGCGTTGGGCCGTCGACTTGAAAAAGATCTCCGGGCGCTCCGCCGAGTACACCCGGTCGTAAAAACTGCCGCCGCCCGCGTCCTGACTCTCCTCCATCCGCGCCGTCCGGCTGCGGAAATACGTCACGCCCGCCGCCCAAATCTCCTGGGTTCCGATCGGAGACAGAATGGCCACATCCACCGGCCCTTCCACCACGCCCTGCGATTCGATTGCCCTCCGCAGATGGCCCGCGAGATCCTCCGTATTGATCAGGGCATCCCAATCCGTCTCCGAAAGAAGGAACCACCCCTTCTCGGCCTTCAAAAAAATCCCATCACGAGTGCGGTAAAGCTGCATATCCCGCCGATGCTAGTGACTCCACCCCACGGATCAACACTGAATCACCACCAAGCCCTCCACGACTCACCGAATGAAGTAGCTCAGATTTTCCAGCTCCATGGCCAGATCCACGCTGTTCACCACGACGTTGTCCGGCACTTCCAGCACGGCGGGTGAGAAATTCAGAATGGCCTGAATGCCTGCCTTCACCATCTGATTGCACACCGCCTGCGCATTCGCGGCCGGCACGGAAAGGATCGACATCTTGACGTCATTGTCCCGAATGAAGGCTTCCATGGCTCCGACCGCAAGGATGGGCGTCGCCACATCCGCCATGGCTGCCCGGGGATTCACATCGAAGGCTGCGACGACCTCGAAGCCTTCCTTCCGAAAGCCACTGTAACGCAGCAGCGCCGAGCCCAAGTTCCCGACCCCGACGAGGATGACGGGCTGCAACCGGTTGTGGCCCAGCACCTCTCCAATCGTTCCCGTGAGGATGTCGACGTTGTAGCCGAGACCCCGTGTGCCGAACTGCCCGAAATACGCCAAATCTTTCCTCAACTGGGTCGACTTCACCCCGGCAGCTTTGGCCAAAGCTTCAGACGACACCGTTTCCACGCCGTTCTCTTTCAGTCGTTGCAGGCAACGCTGATAAATGGAGAGGCGATAGATCGACTTGCGGGGGATATCAATTCGATTCACTTGTGAAAATTCACTTAGAAGGCTTGTTTGTCAATCGCCTGAACACTGGAACGTCTTGTTTTTCAACGATTCCAGCGCATCAGCCACCCCCAAGCTCTGGAGCCTCAATTCATAAAACGCCGCACCCGCTCTTCGACATCGGTTTTCAGTCGATCCACATATCCCACCGCGTAGTCCACGGGCGAGAGGCTGTCGTCTTGGACCAATGGCGTCAGGTCCATCGCAAACGTCAGCAGGCTGGTCTTGTCCGTCGTGTGAGAATCGAAGTACGTCGCGTTGGCGTGCCGGAGACCTTCCTCGGCGAGATCGTAGCGTTTTCCACCGCTGATCTGCGAATCAAACACGCCCAGAAGTGGACGTAGCAGGTGCGGAAACTTGTCCACCCACAGCATCGCGCGATCATCGCCGACGAGCCAGTCGAGTTTCCTCCACACCTCACAGCCAAAGACTTGCTGGGGCCTCATGTCGACTGGAAGCTGCCTCAGAGCTTCGAGGCATCTCAAAAATGTGGCCACATGGGTATCGTGACGGTCGCAGGGATTGTGGAGATACAGTACCTTTGGTTGAGCGTGCTCGAGGATGAATTTGAGATCCTCCACGACATCGTCGTGCGGGGGCTCCTTGAGCACGGTGCTCGGGTAGGAAAGCTGCGCCATCACACTGTATTCGCCGACGAAAGCAGCCTTTCGCTGCTCCATCTTCCGCACGTCCTGCATCTCCTCATCCGTCATCGACTCATAAGGTCCCTTCCTCGGACTGCCGGATCCATTGGTCACCACCACCCCGCCGAACCACTGGCCCTCGCTGTGAAAACACTCCGTGATCCCGTGGTAGGCCGCGATCTCCAGGTCATCTTGGTGGGAGACGATCCCGAGATGCGTGACCCGGCGCAACGCCGTCCAAGGGTCTTCACCGTCAGGAATGTAGAGATCGTGCTTGGGGTGCCTGAATTGCATAAGCGGCAGCTAACCTGCGATCCGGTGAAGCGTCAACGATTCCCCACCGCTCACCCATCTCCGTGACGAAACTGTTTCCGACCCTTTTCTGCGATCTTTTTGAATTGTGAATAAGTCCTTGATCGCCCTCTCAGTTTTTGTCACTCTCGCAATTATCGTGATTGATTTGAAAAATCACACTCAGAGATCCGCCAAAATGGCACTCGTCCTGCATACGACGAGAGAGGACCTGACCCTTTCGGCCCCATCGGCTCCTTATCCAACCACACCCCTACCCCACCTACCCTAAATGGACCGCGACGACTACCCTTCCCAAAACGCGCCCACTTTCACCCACGCTGCCTTGCCGAATACCCCCCCGCCGAATCGATCTCGAACCACCCTGAAAAAGCCAAAGCCCAAGTCAAAATCCAAAACGCGCCGCACACCGCTTGCCGGGCGCACCAACGGAAGCTCCGCCCGCACCAAGACCTTCGTCCTCGACACCAACGTCCTGCTTCACGATCCCGCCTGCGTGGATCGATTTGCCGACAATCACGTCTGCATTCCCGTGGACGTCTTGAGCGAACTCGACCGTTTCAAGAACGAAATGACTGAGCGCGGCGCCAATGCCCGCGAGGTCCATCGAGCACTGATGAAGGCCTTCACGCAGGCCAACTCCTCCGTGACGGACGGGGTTCCCACCGCAGGCGGCGGGACGCTGAAAATCATCGTGTACGACCCCGCCTCCCACCAGAGTGATCCCGAGATGCGCTCCTTCCGCGGCATCTTCCCGGACTTGGAAAAGACGGATCACCGAATCCTCGCCTGCACCATCTCCATGCGCGCCGGGTCCAACCACCCGAGCTCGATCATCCTCGTCAGCAAGGACCTGAACATGCAGCTCAAGGCCCGCGCCGTCGGGCTCGATTGCCAGGACTACCTCCACGACAAGGTCGAGCCGCGTGAGGTCGCCAGCAACGACATCGCCCGCGTCGAGGTCACGGGTCACGAACTCCAGCGCTTTGCCAGTTCGGGGCGCATCACGCTGCCAGAGCCCCGCACGGCCAGCTTGGACATCAATGACTACGCCCTCCTCTGCGCTGGCGAAAAAGCAACGATCCCAGCCCGATTCAATGCCCAAAAGGAATTCGTGAAACTCCTGACGCCGGAAGTCATCAAGGTTGGCAGCGGCTGCGCGATCAAGCCGATGAATCTGGGACAGGCCTGCCTGCTCGACGCCCTCCTCAATCCCGAAATCAGCCTCGTCACCTGCTACGGCCAGGCCGGCACCGGCAAAACCCTCCTCGCCGTTGCCGCGGGTCTCCAACAGGTTTTTGGGCGCACCTACAGAGGCCTCACGGTCAGCCGCCCCATCGTCGCCATGGGACAGACCGTGGGCTTTCTCCCCGGTTCCCTCCAGGAAAAGATGCGCCCGTGGCTTCAGCCGGTCTACGACGCACTGGATCTTCTCATGCGCCCTGACGGCAAGGATCAAGGGCCCAATCGCAAGCGCACCCGTGCGGCCGACACCGCCAGCACACCGATCACCTCAGATCCCGTGGCTCCCTACGACAGCCTGATTCAGAGCGGGGTGATCGAGGTCGAAGCCCTCTGCTACATCCGCGGCCGATCCATTCCGGACCGCTTTTTCGTGATGGACGAGTCTCAACAGCTCACCCCGCTGGAGGCCAAAACCATCGTCACGCGAATGTCCCGGGGTTCCAAACTCGTCCTCGTCGGCGATCCCGGCCAAATCGACAATCCCTACGTGGACAGTCGAAGCAATGGCCTTGTCTACACCCGCCAGCGGATGCGCGGACAGGCGTTTTCCGCCCACGTACCGCTCCTCAAGGGCGAACGCAGCCCCCTCGCCGAGGCTGGTGCCCGACTCCTTTAGACGCTCGATACAAAAAAACTTCAGCGAATCAAAAATACACTGCAACTGCGAATCGCGTCCGGCGTTTACACCGCACGCGATACTTGGCAGCGATTTGCCCAGGCGCGAATCAGTCAAATCCAAACAACCAGATTATCATGAAATTGATCACCTCGATCTTCGCAGTTCTTGCGCTCAGCAGCCTCGCCATCCACGCCGCCGACGACGGCAAGAAGGGCGACAAAAAGGGCAAGGGCAAAGGCAAAGGCGACCCAGCTGAAATGTTCAAGAAGTTGGACAAAGACGGCAATGGTTCCGTCTCCAAGGAAGAATACATGGCCAGCCCAATGGCCAAGAAGGACTCAGCCAAGGCTGAAGAGTCCTTTGGCAAGCGCGACAAAAATGGCGACGGCAGCCTCTCCATGGACGAGTTCAAGCCGAAGCCGAAGAAGTAGTCTGATCGACGTCTTCTGACACTTCCAAGCCGCATCCGCCGACAGGTGGGTGCGGCTTTTTCTATGGCTGGGTCACCGCTTCGAGACCTGCAGGAGGCATCCAGTGGTTGGAATTCGCTCCGATCCCGAGTTGCTCAAAGGGCACCTTGCGGTTCTTGATCCGGTCAAAAATCTCGACGCCTGCCATCACAAATTCCGTCTCACGCTCCGTGGCACGCACGAACGGCAACTGGATCGTTCTCCGCTCGATGCCCTCGCCATCCACGATGCTGACATCCACCTCCACCGTCACCTTTTCCACGGACTCGAAGTCAAAGGGGAGCAGGCCCACCGACTTCCAAAACGCCTGCACGAAACCTTTTCGGTAGGTCGGTTCAAACCGCTTCACCAAGGCCAACTCCAAGTCGGGTTCCTTCCACACAGCTCCGGTACCAAGTCGATACGTCACCCCATGCACCCGCATCTCTTGGTGCCTGCCCTCCCGGCCCACAGCGATCAATTGGAATTGATAGGGTCCCATCCGGGTCCCCGCTGCGAAGCCATAAACCATCGCGCTGAACGAAAGGGAACCGCGACCGTCCTGCGGGTCCATCTGACCCGTCACCGCCGCACCCTGAAGGATGGGTTCAGCAAAGCCTGCCGGAAGAGAGTACGTCTCGCTTTTCTCTCGAATGTGAATGCACGAAGTCAAAAGCGATCCGCCGACCACCACGCAGAGATTTGGAAGTAATTTCACGAGTTCACAGTAACGAATCACCCTCGAAAGAAAAGTCGACTCTCAAGTGCGCTCGGCCAATGGTTGGGCTGAATCGAAACCCATCTTGCTCGCCATGGCACTCCTTCCCCACTCACGAATCCGGTGTCATTGGTCCCTTGGAGCGGTCCTCGTGGCAGCTCAACTGGGTTCGTGGACGCTCCCTGCACAAGAGACGACCACCGAACCAGCGGCAACCTCGGAGCCCTTTCGGACTGTCGAGGTTCAGCCCCGCACTTCAGATACCGCCATTGCGAGTCGGCTGACGGCCATCTTGGAAGCCACGGGCTGGTTCTTGAACGCCGAAACGACGGTCGAGGAAGGCGTCGTGTTTCTCGATGGTCAAACGACGGATCTCAAGCATAAAGAATGGGCGGGGCGATTGGCTGCAAACACGCGGGACGTGGTGGCTGTCGTAAACCGAATCAGCGTGGTTGACGGCGAAGTGTGGGATTTGTCCCCCGCTTGGGAGGAACTCCGAAATCTGGGTACGGAAAGCCTCCGTAGCCTTCCTCTCGTCGCGATCGGGCTGCTGCTGCTAAGCCTCACGTGGTTGGCGACAAAAGCGTCCGCGCGCGTCTCCTCATCCCTGCTCGGACGGCGCGCCATGAGCCCGTTGCTTCGAAGCGTCGCCTCCCGGGCTATCGCCGTGCCAGTATTCCTTCTTGGGCTGTACCTCGTATTGAGGGTGTCGGGGCTCACACGTTTGGCGGTAACGGTTCTGGGTGGAACCGGCCTGCTGGGCTTGGTCATCGGCTTTGCCTTTCGTGACATCGCGGAGAATTTCCTGGCAAGCATCCTTCTCAGCATCCAGCGGCCCTTTAACAAGGGTGATCTCATCGAGGTCGCCGGGTTCACAGGGTACGTCCAAAGCGTCAATACTCGATCAACGCTGCTGATGACGCAGGAGGGAAATCATGTGCAGATCCCGAACGCCACGATCTACAAAAAGACCATCACCAACCTCACCGCCAATCCAAAAACCCGCTGCGAGTTTGGTGTCGGCATCGGGTATGATGATTCCATCTCCCACGCACAATCCGTCGCACTCCAGGTGCTGAAGGTGCACCCTGCAGTGCTGGACGATCCAGAATCGCTCGTCTTGGTGGACAATCTTGCTGCGGCGACGGTCAACCTTCGAGTTCTCTTTTGGATGGACATCGCAAAACATGATCGTCACAAGGTCCGCTCGGCGATCATCCGCCTCACCAAGCGCGCCTTTGATCACGAAGGCATTTCGATGCCTGACGAAGCCCGCGAGGTCGTTTTCCCCTCCGGCGTGCCCGTTCGGATGATCCAGCAGGACAAGCTGGTGGATTCGGTGACCCACGAAGCCGCTCCACGGCCTGACGAAGATCATCAAGCAGCCAGTGAATCCGAGGGTGGTCTGGACAGCGAAGCCGATGACATCGCAAAGCAGGCCCGGAGCTCCCGCACCCCTGAAGGCGGACAGAATCTGTTGGAGAACTAAACTCCAAGTCCCGAGCGGCTCAGCTTTCCTCCAGCGTCTCCACCCGCATCCAAACCGGGGGCTCCCGCGTGCAACCCAAGTCAGAGATGGCTCCGATCGCATCCTTCATCAGGCCCATCGACGCATCGTGCACCATCAGCACGAGGGAGGTCGAACCGGTCGTCGACTCCAGATCCTCGGGTTGAATCACCGAAGAAATTCCGATGCCACGCTCCCCGAGAGCCGCCGCCACCTTGCCCAGCACTCCGGGCTGATCGTCCACCGTCAAACGCAGGTAGTAGTGAGAGACGGTCTCGTCGACTGGCTTCGGTTTTCCGTACAGACCATGGGGGACGAAGCCGCTGTTCCGCGATCCGTGCATCACCACGGCGGCCGCTTCACAGATGTCGCTGATCACCGAACTCGAAGTCGGATCCTGTCCGGCACCGCTTCCGTAAAAGAGAGTCTCGCCCACCACATCCCCACGGATCAGCACCGCATTGAACGCGCCACTGACCGAAGCCAGGACATGCGTCAACGGAATCAGCGTCGGCTGCGTTCGCACTTCCACCCGCCCGTCGTCATCAGCACGAATCACCGAAAGCAGCTTGATGGTGTAACCCAATCGCTTCGCAAACCGGAAGTCGGTGAGCGTCACCCGCTCCACGCCTTCCACACTGGTGTCTCCGGGCGCGATCCAAAACCCATACGACAGCGATGCCAGGATGATCGCCTTATGAGCCGCATCCCATCCATTCACGTCCAGCGTCGGATCTGCCTCGGCGTAGCCCTTCGCCTGCGCCTCGCCCAGGGCCTCTTGATAGGTCAACCCGGCTTGGGACATGCGGGTCAGGATGTAATTGCACGTTCCATTGATGATGCCGTGGATCGACCGGATATGATTCCCCACCAGCCCTTCCTGAAGGACCTGAATGATCGGGATCCCACCCGCCACCGCCGCCTCAAAGTAGATCGGCACATGGCATTCCTCCGCCAACGCGAACAATTCCTGCCCCCGCTCTGCCAGCAGCGCCTTGTTCCCCGTCACCACAATCTTCCCGGCTCGCAATGCCGCGCAAACCAGCTCGTAGGCGGACTCGATTCCCCCGATCAATTCGACCACGACTTCCACGTCGGGGTCCTCCACCATGACTCGCCAGTCCGTGGTCAGCACCGACGCAGGCACTTCCACCTCCCTTGGCTTGCTCAGATCTCTGACTGCAATGTGAGAAACCACAATGTCAGCACCGGTCCGGCGACTGATCAGTTGACGGTTTTTTTCAAGATTCTTGAACACTCCGGCTCCCACATTGCCCAAACCTGCAAGGCCAATGCGAACGGAACGAAGCGGAGAACTGGAATTCATGATAACGATGTCGGGCAAAACGAGCGGTAGTCATGGAGGAATCCCGCCAGCCGCGCAAGCAGCATCGGGATCAGAATCCGGTCGATCCGCTCCGAAAGTGACAAAATCATGGGATTTGTCTTGTTTCCCCGCCCCCAGTTTTGGTAAAAATTCTGACTCGCCAATGATTCGCTCCTTCGCCTACTGGATTTCAACCTTCGCACTCGCCTTCCTTGCGGCGCATGCGACAGGCAGTGAGAAGGCGGCTGAGGGCTCGCTCGACTTTGCAACCACGGGGGATGCCTTGATTCACGTCCTCCCCGTTCCTGAGCCTGCCCGCGCCGCCTTTTTGGGCATCGGAATCATGGCTGTCGCCTTCACCTACCGTCGCGCCTGGCTCAATCTGAAGCGCCAGTCGGAGTCCCATTGAGTCTCGTTGCCAGAGGCATCGAGACTCAGCCTTCGCTTTTCGCCCGGCGCTTCTTCAGCGTGATCCGCTTGAATCGGGAATGCCCGTCGCCACTCACGCTTTGAATCTCAGGATCGTCGGCAAAGGCGTTGTGCACGATCCGGCGATAGTAGCTGTTCATGGGATGCAAAGTTGCCGACTGCCCCGTCACCCGCACCCGTTCAGCCAGCTCCTTCGCCTGCTCAAGGATCTTGTCCTCCCGCATGGAGCGGTAGTACATCACATCCACGCGAATGCGCGGCGCATCCTTGAGGTGAACGCACAGGATGCGGTTCACCAAATACTGAATGTCCTCCATCGTCTGACCACGACGACCGATGAGAGCATCGGCGTCTTCGGTGACGATTTGAAGCGTCGGGCCGTCGGGACCGTCTTCCTCCTCAATCTGAACCACAAATCCGAGGTATCCCAGCATGCTGTCGAGAATGGAGTGGGCGTGTTCAAGAGCGGTCATGGTCGGAATTTGGGGTTAAGAAAAAGAGAAATCGGGAGGGATCAAGGCTCGGCAACTCCTAGCCGCCGAGTTTGGGAGGGCGGTTCTTCGGAGACTTCTTCTCCTTGTTGCCACCGGGAGCGCTGAAAAATGGATTGGGTCCAGATGCCTTGGCGGGTGCTTTTTTCTCCACCTTCTCCAAGGTCAGTTCCTTCTGATACAAGCGCATGATGCGAGTCTGCATGATGCTGAAAACGTTCTGGGTGCTCCAATAGAGCGCGAGCGCGGACGCAAAATTGTAGCAGATGAAGAGGAAGAAAAACGGCATCACCATGAAGATGCGCTGCTGCATCTTGTCCGCCGTGGGTGCCTGGGGCGTGAGCTTCATCTGAAGGAACATCGTGAGTCCCATGATCAGTGGCAGCGGATTGAGATCGTAGCCCATGATCTGAGTCACGGTGTCTGGACTGGAAAGATCCTGCACCCAGAGAAAGTCCTGCCCGCGCAATTCGGCGGCATTTTCCAAAACCCGGTAGAAGCCAAAGAAAATCGGGATCTGAAGGAACATCGGGAGACAGCCACCCAAAGGATTGACGCCATAATCCTTGTAGAGCTTCATCACCTCCTGCTGCTGCTTCTGAGGATCGTCCTTGTACTTCTCCTGCATCTCCTTCATTTTTGGAGCCAGCAGGCCCATGCGCTTCATGGTCATGGTGGACTTCGCATGAATCGGCCAGAGGCAGATGCGAACACAAATGGTCAGGAGGATGATGGCGACACCCCAGTTTCCACTCACGCCATGCATCCACTGCATGACGTTGTTCAGGATCTTGCTGACCGGGGTGAACCAGCCGTAGAACATCACAAAGGCCCGCTGCTTGTCGATGTCGCGCAGGCGATGGTATTCCTTGGGTCCCAGATAGACCTCGTAGGTCTCCGTCACCGAGGCTCCCGGCCCCAAGTCCACGGTGGGCAATCCCACGCTGCCCTCGACCCCGAAATCCTTGGAAGCCGACGACATCCCGGCAAACTCGTCCTTTGTGTGATCGATCGGCATCCGGCGCGCCCAGACCTTGCCCGGGGCCTCACGGGTGGTTGTCCGCGTGAGGATGTGCGCATAAAACCGGCTCATGACGCCGCCGTAACGCAGGGCCGCGTAGCTTTCCCGAAACTCGGATTTTGCATCGCTGAACATTCCGCCACCAAACCACTTCGTGTCCTTGTAGTTCGCGTCACCGGCGTCGTTCCAGAAGACTCCCGGCGTCCGAATCTCATCAGGCCTCAGCGAAGCGGCCACTCCCGCATAGAGATAGTATTCTTCAGAGCGGTGCTGTGCCGCGCCGGTGTTCGTCAGGGTCAGTGTCAGGTCTAGCAGGTGGGAGTCACTTTCGTCGCCTTCGGAGAGTTCGTAGGCCTTCGTGACCTTGATTCCCTCGGGCGTCACGCCTTCAAACGTCACACCAAAGTCGCTTTTCGACGTGATCGTGTAGGCGACCGGATCCACCCCGCCTGCTTCACGGCGGAGCGCCCCGATGGCTTCGAGTCCGCGCTCGTTGAGGATCACATTGTCGTGGGTCTCCAGACGAGCCAGTTTCACCCCGCCACCGCGAGTTCCAAACACGAACTCCACACCGTCTGCTGAGATGGTATGCGTCTTCTCGTCTTCTGCCGTTGCACTCATCATGGAAGCCCCCGGCGCCACCTTGGGATCCGTGGAGGTCGCTGCCGGAACCGGTGAAGGTGCCGTCGCGGGAGTCGCCTCAGCCGCAGCCGCAGCGGGTGTTTCACCGTTGGCGGCAGCTTCCGCCGCAACTCGTTCAGCTTCTGCTGCTTTGGCGGTCGCCTGCTGCGTGCTGTAGTACATGTTCACCGCCATGCCTGCAAGGCAGAGCGAAATGATGATCCAGGCTTTGCGGTCCATTTAGAAAGAGGGGGTCAGGAGAGAGATTGAGGCTTGTCGGAAGACGCGTGACGATGACGGCAGGGCGACACCGGGTCTTCTCCGCTGCCTCCCCATGGATTGCAACGGAGAATGCGCCACACGCCCATGCAACTGCCGCGACATACGCCGTGAATTTCCACCGCCTGAAGAAAATACTCGGAACAGGTGGGGGTGAACCTGCATCCGGAAGCTGGCCCCGCCACGGCATGAAGCACCGGGGAGAGAAATCGCTGATATCCGCGAATCGACCAGCGGATCAGGCGTTTCATGAGGAAGCGGCATCGTCGTTGGTTCGAATGATTCCGGCTCGATGGGCCAGCTTCAGCCAGTCTGTCTCCAATTGCTGAAGGGTCACGTTTGGAGCGCTCCAGCGACCGATGATCACCATCTGCAGTCCGGGAATGATCCGGTCTCGATGGGCACGGATGATTTCACGCAAGCGCCGCCTCACCCTGTTTCGCACGACTGCCGGCCCCAACTTCTTCGAGGTGATGAGCCCAAAACGGAACTCGTTCACCAAGGGATCCCTCAGCACCGCCAGCACCAAATGCCTGCCAGCTTGGCTGCGACCCTCACGACGCATGCGGGCGAAATCGCCCGATTGCTTGATGTGCAAGGAGGACGGAAGGCGCATCGGAAGTGGCCACCGACCGGGACGTGCCTCAGTGCTGCTGGGTGTGACGCTTGTATTGGATCTCCGCACCCTTCGGCAGGAGACGCTTGCGTCCCTGATTGCGGCGGCGGCGAATGATCGCGCGGCCGTTCACGGTCTTCATGCGGGCACGAAAGCCGAACTGGCGTTTCCGCGTGCGTTTGGATGGTTGGTAGGTCCTCTTCATATGCGTCTGGGGATAAAATCTGAAGTCCGCCGGATCGCATGCAAAGTCTTTGGCATACCCGCCCGGCGCACAGGGGGCATGGAGATTACCAATCCGCGCCACTTTGTCAAATCCGGTCTGTGTCGAGAATTCAACCCCAGCCGATACTTGTCCTCCACGGCTTTTCATGGCTTGATTGCCTCCCTGCTTCCCACCATGCGATTTTTCTACCGGATTCCACTCTTGGCGCTCGCCTGCCTCCTAGCGGCCTGCGATCCCCCACAGGGTGAGGGTTTGGCCGAGGGTGCGGCGGGCGAGTTCCTCATTCGACCCGGGGAGGACGGTAGAAAAGAAATCGTTTTGCTCGTTCGTGACCTCCTGATCCCCTTCGATTTGGCCCAGTCGCACATCCTCCAAACCCTCGGGTCCAGAGAGGCAGGGTATGAAATCACCGTCGAAGACGCCGCAGGGTCGGTCGCCACTCAGGCCAAACAGCTCCAAGCCGCGATCTTGCGTCGCCCGGAAGCCATCTTGCTCGATCCCATCGCAGACCTCCCTCTCGACCCCATCCTCGTCGAGGCGCTCGCAGCAAACGTCCGAGTCATCAGCCTGCGGGAAACACTCACGCCTCCCCGCTGCTTCACGAGCGTCTTTTGTCCCGAGGCAGAGGTCGGCAAAATCGCCGGGCAAATGGTCATCGAGGCGCTCGAACGCAAAGCGCAGGAAGACGGCCACTCCGAAACCACCGGTCGCGTTGTTGAGATTCGCGGCAGCGAGGAGGATCCCGGCAGCCAAGCCCGGCATCAGGGGTTTTTCGAGGCCCTCTCCAAACAGAACGGCATCATCGTGGTCCATGACGCCCCTGGCGGATGGACCCGTGACTCCACCAAGGCCGTTCTCGCCGATGCCTACCGGCTCCAGCATCAATTCGACGTCGTTTACGCGCACGACGACACCATGGCCTGGGGAGCGAGCGAACTCGCCGCCGATCAGGAACGCCGCGAAAACACCTTCATCCTCGGCACCAACGGCTACGGCGGACCCGACGCGGGCCAGGACTTGATGAGGCGAGGAGACATCGACGCCACAATTTTTCATCCGATCCCCGCGGACCTTGCGTGGAGCCTTGTACTGAAGCTGAAGGATGAGCCCGACTTCTCACCCAAGCCCGAGTATCGCCTCAAAGCAGCTCCAATCACCCACGCCAACCTCTCCAAGGTCCGCAATGGTGGACTGCCTCCCTACCCGAAGCTGTAACCGGAACGACCCAGCGCGATCAGGCACGGGTCATGGCCAGCGCCTCTTCTGGACTGAATTCGATCCGGGGGGCATCGCTCCAAAGATTCTCCAGCGAGTAAAAGTCCCGCTGGTCGCCCTGGAAGATGTGCACAAGAACATCCGAGAAATCGATGATGATCCAGGTGCTCTCAAAACTGCCATCTTTGGCCTTCGACTTCACTCCGTGCTCGCGCCGCATCATCACGTCGATCTCATCCCGCACCGCACGGAGTTGCGGCGAGGAATGGGCCGTGCAGATCACGAAGTAATCCGTGATCGTGGACAACCCACGCACATCGAGGATCACAATGTCCTCTGCCTTTTTGGTGTCCGCATAGGTTGCACACCACTTCGCTTTTTCGATTCCGGTCATTTCAGGTCAGTCATCCATGGCGACGTTCCGCCACCACAGGCGCAACCCATCCCGCACCCTCACGCATAAAGCAAGTACCTCTGCCGCTCTGATAGAAAGCTCCGGTTGGGACTCGTCCAACGTCCGATGATGGTCATCGGCGAGACACCGCCTCGCAGATCCCGATACAGCGACTCACTGCCGTAGACCTTGTGAAAAAGGTTGAGTTTGGAGCTGCTCATCCGGCTCAGGACCTTGCCGCCACTCAGGCGATTCAATTCCGCCAGCATCAGCACATCAAGCGCAGTCAAGTCAGCCGTCGACCTTGGGTTAATGTTCAGTTTCACCCCACCGAAGTCACGGTTCGTGAACGGTGAAAAGGAAACGCCCGATGCATTCAGGCTCCGGCAGTAATTGTACATCGACGTAGGGTTGACCCCGCTTGCTCCGGCATAGCCAAAGGGATTCTCCGTGCCGATTCCAATGTCCACCATCGCCGCACCTCCAAGCATCCCTGTCGCCACATAGTAGAAGGGCGAGGTCGCATACGGGATGTTCGGCGACGTCCGATACCAGCGAAGGCCCGTGTCCTGCCAGATCATCCGCCGATTCCAGCCCTGCATCTTCACCACGTTCAGCCGCGGCACCTTGGAGATCCAGCGTTTGCCGGAGATCATCATCGCCAGTTCTCCCGCCGTCATGCCATGCACATAGGGCGTCGGAATCTGCCCAACGAAACTCTTCCACTGATTCTCCAAAGGCGGCCCTTCCACGCGCAGCCCGCCCATCGGGTTCGGCCGGTCGAGCACCACAAAGCTTTTCCCATTCTCCGCCGCCGCCTCCATCGCCACCGCCATCGTGCTGATGTAGGTGTAGCTGCGGCAGCCGATGTCCTGAAGGTCAAACACCAGCACATCGATCGGCGCCAGCATCTGCGGTGTTGGTTTCCGCGTCGGCCCGTAGAGGGAATGGACCGTCAGTCCGGTCACCGAATCCCGGCGCGTGCTGATGTGAACCCCGGCCCCCACAGACCCATCGATCCCGTGCTCTGGTGCATACAGCGCGGTCAACGCCGGCCCCAACGCCCGCTTCATCGCCACCCGCGTCATTTCCCCGCGCCCTGTCATGCTCGTGTGATTCGTGATCAATCCCACCCGCTTTCCACGCAGCAGGTCAAACCCACGCCCCGCCAAGAAATCGATCCCCAGCATGAACGGCCCACCCTGGCCCTGAACAGGAACCTGCACGCCACCGCCCATTCCCGGCATCCGCCTCATCCCTTCACAGCCCGAAAGCGCCACCCCGGCACTTGCCAAGAACGCCCCCCGCAAAACCCCACGCCGATCCGAATGCTCAAAATCCATGGACGAAAAGTAGAGCACGGGGTGCCCGCATGGGCAAGCGACCCGGGCTGTAGGTGGCCTCTTTGAGGCCGCCGAGTTGGTTCGGGGTCAAAGACCCCAACCACAGCGCGAAGGACGGCCATTCCCCTCCTCCCCCAAAACACTTGGAACCCCCCATCCCGGTGCTACAGTCCGCCCCTTCATTTCCCGACCCCTGCCCATGTCTGCCGAATCCGACCCCAACGCCCCCATCAACTACAAGAAGACCGTCCTCCTGCCGAAGACGGACTTCCCCATGAAGGCGGACCTCATCAAGCGCGAGCCCGATCGCCTCAAGGCCTGGGAAGAGCAAGGCCTCTACCAGCAGATCCAGGCCCAGTCCAAAGGCCGCCCTACCTTCATCCTCCACGACGGTCCACCCTTTGCGAACGGCGACGTCCACATGGGCACCGCGCTCAACAAGATCCTCAAGGACCTCATCGTGAAGTCGAAGACCATGGCCGGCTTCCACACGCCCTACATCCCCGGTTGGGATTGCCACGGCCTGCCCATCGAGTTCAAGGTCGTCAAGGAGGCGAAGGATCTTTCCCCGGTGGAAATCCGCCAGCGCTCCGAGGAGTACGCCCGCAAGTTCATCGACATCCAGCGCACCAGCTTCAAGCGCCTCGGCGTCTTCGGTGATTGGGACAACCCCTACCTCACCCTCGATCCCGCCTACGAGTCCGACATCATCCGAACGTTCGGCAAGTTCGTCGATCAAGACCTCGTCTATCGCAGCAAGCGCCCCGTCCTCTGGAGCTTCGGTGCCCAGACCGCCCTCGCCGAGGCCGAGGTCGAGTACAAGGACAAGGTCTCGCCCGCGATCTACGTGAAGTTCGCCATCACCAATCCGCCGCCCGGGCTCGAAGGCGCCTCCATGGTCATCTGGACCACCACGCCGTGGACGCTCCCTGCCAACCTCGCCATCGCCGTCCATCCCGGTTTCGACTACGTCTGCGGGACCTTCACGCACGAAGACGACCGGAGCGAAAAACTCGTCGTCGTCAAATCCCTCGTCGAAGCCTTTGAAACCTCCACCGGCTTCAAGCTCGACACCTCCCACCCGCCCGAGGCGTTCAAAGGCACCGCCCTCAACGGTTGCGAAGCCCAGCATCCCTTCCTCCCGCGCACCTCCAAGATCATCGAGGCCCTCTTCGTCACCGACGACACCGGCACCGGCGCGGTCCACATCGCCCCCGGCCACGGCGCGGACGATTACCAGGCCGGCAAGGAGCACGGGCTCGACATCCTCTCGCCCGTCGATGCCAACGGCTGCTACACCGCCGAGTGCGGTTTGCCCGACTTCGTCGGTCGCCATGTCTTCAAATCCAACGACGGCATCATCGAGATCCTCATCGAAAAAGGCGCCCTGCTCGGCCAGGAAAAATACGAACACCAGTACCCGCACTGCTGGCGCTCCAAGACGCCCATCATCTTCCGCGCCGTCGAGCAGTTCTTCATCAAGATCGACGCCATCCGTACCCAGGCGCTCCTCGAGATCGACAAGGTCCACTGGCTCCCCTCCTGGGGTCGCAACCGCATCTACGGCACCGTCGAAAGCCGGCCCGACTGGTGCATCTCCCGCCAGCGCACCTGGGGCGTCCCGCTGCCCGTTTTCTACCACGCCGACGGCTCCATCCTCATGGACACCGCCACCATCGCCAAGGTCGCCGACCTCGTCGAGGCCCAGGGCACCAACCTCTGGTTCGAAAAAGACGACGCTTGGTGGGCCGCCGAACTCGGCCTGCCCGAGGGCACCACGCGCGGCACGGACACACTCGACGTTTGGATCGACTCCGGCTGCTCCCACGTCGCCGTCATGGACCGCCACCCCGAGCTTCACGCCCCCGCCGACATCTACATCGAGGCGACCGACCAGCACCGCGGCTGGTTTCAGAGCTCCCTCATGGTCAGCGTCGTCGCGCGCGGCGCGGCCCCGTACAAATCCGTCATCACCCACGGCTTCGTCGTCGATACCAGCGGCAAGAAGATCAGCAAGAGCGACCAGGGCGCCGGTGGCAAGGCCGCCAAACCCATGACCGCCGACCACTACTATAACAAGTACGGCGCCGACATGGTCCGCCTCTGGGTCAGCAGCGTCGATTACCAAAACGAGGTTCCCTTCAGCGAAGAACTCTTCCAACAAACCGGCGAGTCCTACCGCCGCGTCCGCAACACCCTCCGCATCCTCCTCGCCAACATCGGCGAGGTTGTAGCCGGGGTCTGTGACCCCGGATCGTCCGTAGTCTCCGATCCCGCTTCCCTCCCCTTGATCGACCGTTGGATCCTTGAGCGCCTCCACCGCGTCACCCAAGACTGTGTCGATGCCTACGCGCGCTACGATTTCCGCAAGGTCTTCACCACGCTGAACCAGTTCCTGACGCACGACCTCAGCGCCCTCTACATCGACATCACCAAGGACCGCCTCTACTGCGATCCCGCCGACAGCCCGCGCCGCCGCGCCACCCAGGCCGCCATGCGCGAGATCACCGGCACCCTCTGCCGTCTGCTCGCCCCCATCCTCGCCTTCACCGCCGACGAAGCCTGGGGCTACCTCGGCCACAGCGACAGCGTCCACCTCCAGCTCTTCCCCGAGCCCAACCCCGCCTTCCCCGGCAGCGACGCCACCCGCGCCGTCACCGAGCTCCTTCAGGCCCGCGAAACCATCGCCCGCGCCATCGAGCCCGAGCGTCAGGCCAAGCGCATCGGCTCCAGCCTCGAAGCCAGCGTCGCCCTCACCCTCCCCGGCCCCGGCAAAGGCTTCGACCACGACGTCTGGAACGACCTCCCCACCCTCGAAGAATTCTTCATCCTCAGCGAGCTCCACATCACCCGCGACGACTCCGCCACCGAACCCACCGCCAAGGTCCAAGAAACCAGCCACAAAAAGTGTGCGAGGTGCTGGAAGCACCTCCCCGAAGTGGGATCGAACGAAGAACATCCGACGTTGTGCGGGAGGTGTGTGGAGGCGGTTGGGTAGGACGTGAAACCAGTCATTTATGAGATGCTGATCACGTCGTTGGTCCAGCACACTCAGCAACTGAGCTCCCCAAGGAATCCAAAGCTTTGCAAAAGATACTCAACCGAGTTCTGAACTCTCGGGGCCGAGTCGATCAACTCATATTCACGCAACTGTCTCTCAAATTCATCGAATTGAGGCAAACCTCGAATCGGCAGGTGCATCCACAGCCGTCCGCTCTCGGCGGCCTTTGCCACACCGATAAGCGAATCGAGCGCCACGAGACTCATCGGGCGACCTAGTTGGAGCCAACTTTTCACTCGGTCCCAAGACATACCGGACCGTGCAGCCAACTTGCCCCAATGATCTGTCACTGGAGGTTGCAGATTGGATTCGATCCAATCGAGCATCTTTGGATTCCTGAAATCGCCCATGTACATCATTTGGGACCGCTGCTTCTTGAGCTGGAACGTGTTGAAAACAGAAAGGCATCTCTCGAAGCCCTCGTCGGCGGGCAGGCAGGCAACGGATGCCTTCGCCAAAGCGCCAAAGTACATTTTGTCTGGATAGTCGAGCCAGGCTCGCCTGACGAGATCGGCTCCAACCAGGCCCAGACAATTCTGTGCAAGTGTGAGAACAGTTGAGCGACGATGACAGTTCCCTCCCAACTCATATGACTTTGTCAGCAGGCTGAGCATCTCAGCCTTTGGAAACTTGTTCCACGCAAAGAAAATGTCTTCCGCCAATGAATGGCGAGTTAGCGTGAAATCCCAAAGGTCGCTTAGATTTCGTGCGCAGTCTTCCAAGGTTGGTGCGGGAAAAAGTTCGGAATCCACAACCTCCTCGTCCGGTTGGTGCGCAGTCCCATCATCCGAATAGAAGTCGTCGTGAAGTAGGAAATCGTGAGGGCAGTGACGCAGCGCGAGGCGATACCATTCCAGCGGCCGTAGTGATCGACGATCCAGGCGATGACGGCAATCTACGCACAACCGGTAAGGTTGACTCTCCTCCTCACAGGCTCCGTTAGTCACCGCCGGCATCGCCTCGCACGCTTCGCAACCAAATGATGACACTTCTTTATCCATAGCCTTAACCCCAAAACACTACTTTGAGACACTTCGTCAATGCGAAGTCGCAGAGTTTCCACAGCAAAGTCCAATCAATCATCGACGCCACAGGCGCATCCATTTTCTCCTCAATCGCCGAAACCGGTCTCTCCAAGGCAAGGCCGCTTTGATCCAATCCCCTCCAGACAGATTCCTGCGTCCTGGCGCAACTCGGGCAGAACCTCGCCTCCCAAAGGCACGCCCTTTCTCCCGCTCCGTCACGTTCAACGTTCAAGTTGCCAGTCTCACGATTGCAATCCCCTGAACCGTCTTGGATTGGCCGCCAAGTCTCCTGAGGTTCATCCGCGCCGAAGGCCAGCAGACCCTGGGGCGCGGACTTCAGTCCGCAGCAACGTCCAACCGCCGGAACCTCGTATGATTGACCCTCGACTCCCGTCAGGCCCATCCACGCCCCTCAATCGTTCGTGACGCGCGGAATCACGCAGCCTGCCATGGTCACTCAACTCTCCACCTCGCTGCGGACTGAAGTCCGCGCTCCGAACTCTCGGCCTTACGCGTCATCTCGCACATACGTCCACGCCCAATCCTTCCACGTCTTCACCAATCCGGCTTTCACGGGATTCTCCCGCATGGAGCGAACCGCGGCCACCCGCTCATCCTTCAACCAGCAATCACCTTTTCCAAGATCCAGCCACGACTCCAACTCGATCCGCCGCTGCCGATCATCCTCGATCTTCAAAACCCGCTCCCACTCATCCCGCAACTCCAACGGAAAACGATCCGCCAACCGGAACGTCACAAACTGCATCAATCCCGGCTCATCTCGATGCGGCACATACCCGCGCTCATGCCATCCACGGAATCCCGCACGCTGCTCCTCGGTCGAAGGATCACCGGCAACATCGCGCTGGCGGCGAACCACCTTTCGCACTTCGGGTCGGCGGGGTGGACCGTTGCCCTTGGGTGTGCCGGGAGCATTCATCCTGACTATGCAAAGACGGACCACGGATCTTCCGCAATCGAAATCTCGTCGATCACGCAGGCCAAACGACCCCGGGGCGCGGACTTCAGTCCGCAGCAGCGTCCTACGGCAGATCACGCACCCAAACTTCCCCCAACTCCCGTCAGGCCCTTCCACCCTCTTTCCCTTCGCTGACCCTGAGTCCATCGAGACGCTCACCACCTAATCGACTTCCTTCGTCCACATCCCCTCCACCCCGCTGCGGGCTCGGCGGACCGCGCTCCATCCGCCACCCGTCCTTCGCAAGTCATCTTTGCTGACCCGTCAAAAAGTGCCAGCCCCGTCCAACGTTGGCTCGTCTTGTTCCAGCTCTTTCGCCCCCCGACCGAAACCGCTTGCCGCCGGTGTCACTATTTGGTTCTTTAGGCCATCATGCACACCGCTCACGCTCTTCTGTTGGGATTCGTCCTCTTCGCCGCTCTCCCAGCCAACTCGCGCGCGGATGTCCCTCCCGCCATCGCTCACCTGTCTCCTGACCAATTCCAACAATCCATCGACCTCTACAACGAGATCAAGGGCACCGTCTGGCTCTACAAGTGGGACAAGGGGGTGGTCCCCTTTGGTTTTGGGGAGGACGGGCACATCCAGCTCTCTCCGGCCTGGGCCAAGTACAAGTGGCGCGTCATCGGACCACGGCAAGTCCTCTGGCAGGAGAAACCCGGTGGTGCGGTCAAGGTCCTCGACTTCAACGATGATCTGACGGCCTTTCAGGCGCGAGGCTGGGACAATGCGAAGAAAGAATCCGGCACGCCCAAGGGCGAGAAGTTGAAGGAATAGGAACGGGACAGGCCGCTTCCCTCAAATCTCCTGCTGCGAACTCGGGAACGAAGACCTGAACTGCGACGCGGAGTGCAGCGACAGCCGCTCGTTCAGGGTATCCAGCTCATGCGAGAAGGATTGATCGAATCCTTTCCAGCGGGAGGACCCACCGAAGCCTGACACCCCTGAGTGCGCAAACCGTCTCAATAGTAGATGGGGACGACTATCGGAAATGACGGCGGCATCGCGTTGGCGGCTCCATAGACTTGGTTGGACACACGCTCCTTCGTCTCGGCATCTTCAATCCAAAAACGAACCGCTACCGTTCCGGCCTCCCCGGTCGCTATGTAGGTTCGTCCCGCCTTGAAGTCACATGTCAAGGTGGCGTAAGCGACCTGGAGCCCTCCACCCACAAAAGACTCTGATGCAACACCAATTTCATGAGTTCCCGCCGCAACACGGATCACCTTATTCGTATGCTTCCAAGTCAGTTCGTAGGAAAGCCTGCGGTCATCAATGGTTTTAGTCGTGTAGTCGGATCGTCTGTGAGCTTTGTCCTTGTTGGAACTGTTTTTGAGGATGGCTGTCGTACTTGGGTCGTCCGGCGGATTGACATAAAGGGCCGTGCAGGAAGAAAACAAAACGGCAATGGCGGCGAACCACCTTTCGCACCTCTGGCCGATGCGGCGGTCCCTTTCCCTTGGGCCCGTCTGACGAACGCATGGCCCAAGCACACCAAAACCACCCCGCACAAGCAAGCCCAACCGGGGCACGGAATTCATTCCGCAGCGACGTTGTCAGCCGGGCACACACCGGAGCGTCCCACATCCCTCGGCCAGCCCATTCCACTCCTGCCCCACGCTTCGCCCACCCACCTAACCTCATCCGTGACGCTCAGAGTCCATTCGGCCACTCCTCGTCGCGCACCTCTCCACATTGCTGCGGAATGAATTCCGCGCTCCGCAGACGCATCCATTTCCATCCTCAATCGGCCAAATCGGTCCTCCAAGGCGCTTTGACGCAATCCCCCAATGGACTATTTCCCACGCCTTGGCGCCACTTTGGCAGAACCTCACTGCCAAAAGGCACGCTTTCTCCCGCAAAGGTAGGGTAAGGCCCCATAGAGCGACGACGACGACGCGTCTAACCTGCTGCATTCCCTTCCGCCTCACCTCATGAAAAAATCCTCTCTCGTCCTCATCCTCACGTTGGCCATCCCGGCCCTCGCGATTTCGCAAACCCCAGAGAATCCCACGCCCGCCCCGGCACCCGAAGAAGAGAAGCCCGTGCTTCCAAGCGATCCCGTCGCGGTCCCTGAAGTGCCGGCTGTGCCTGTCCCAGCCCCGGTTCCATCCGCACCTGCCCCAACTGAAGCCACGGCAAAGCCCGGGAAAGCAGCCCCCGCCCCTCCAAAGTCCGACCCGCACAACGGTGAAAAGGGCAACGGGAAAGGGAAAGACAAAGATCAAAGCAAGGGCAAGCCGAAAGACAAAGACAAAGACAAAGACAAAGACAAGGACAAGGACAAGGACAAGGACGACCCGAAAAAGCACGCACCTTCGGAACGGCGGCCCAGTCCTCCAACCCTGAAAGCCGAGCCAGCTCCTCCTGCCGAAACCGAAACGCCCCCCATGCCTGCGGAAGACATGAAGCGCCCTTCGGCTCGTCCCGACAAAGGCGATGACAAAGCCACACCTCCGGCGGCCCCTGCCGCCCCCCAACGCGCTTCCGACCCGCAGAATCGACCCGGCAACGGCGTTCCGAGAACCCGGCCCGTTCCCTCCCCCTCCATGTCTGCGCGGACCCCAGGCACACCCGCTTCCAATGCGACACCTCCGACCGTGAGAACCGCCGACCCGAGAGACGGGGAACCTCGCGGCCGCCCTGAGCGGCCCGTCGTCCAAGCGCCCCCTTCCAAGGAGACCTCCAAAGTGCTTGAAGACCAGGGCAAACGCGATCGCAACGCCGATGCGCAGCAAGCGAAAAGGATCGAAGGCACGGACGATGCCAAGCGACTCATCATGAACATCCTCGGTGGCGCTGTCAGGGCCGTCGCAGGTGATCGCCCAAACCAACCGCGTTCCGGACCCGGAAACCACCCCATGCACGGCTACCGTCCCTCCGTCGAGGAAGTCGGCAGAACTCAGCAGGATCGCCAACGCAATGTCGGCAGCATGGTGAACCGGTTTGAAGGCCGCGCCCCCCAGCCCACGCCTGCCGGAAACCCCTACCGCGATCAACAGCGCTATGAAACCAGCCAAGGCCAGCGGCAGCCCCAGTTTTACGACGGGAACCGCCGGGTGGTGCGCTATTCCTCGATGCGTGAAATCCCCCCTGTGATAATCGCTTCCCAACGACTGAACCGCGTCCAAGTCATGCCCTTGTCCCAAAGTGCCTACACTGCCCGGCCTCAAGGTTTGCAGAACGGGCAATACTACAACGAGGCGCCTCCCTCCTACACCGCCAACGATGCCTACACCGTCTCGTACGGCGTCGATCCGGATTCCGCCATCAGCCGGGATGACATCCTCTTCCGCCAAGGCTCCACCGACTTCGCCGACGCCTACTCCTACGATCTGGTCATCGACGTCGCCGAAGCCCTGAATGCCCCCTCGCTTCTCAATGAAACCTTCGTCATCGAAGGCCATGCCTCGGCCGAAGGTGACTACGGCAAGAATCTCCTCCTCTCCCAGGAACGGGCCGAACGGATCTCGCGTGAACTCGTCCGCAACGGAGTGAGCCCAGAGCGTCTCATGCCCGTGGGCTATGGTGAAACGGAAGCCGCCCACCCAGCCAGTGCGCCGGAGAGCGAGCGCCGTCTCGACCGCCGCGTCATGGTCTTCCGCATGCGCTGACCAACGATAAACGTCACGTCCAGCACCAATCGGGGTTGCAGCACTCGGGGGCGCACGCTCCCGAGTTGCGCTCCTCAAGCCCCCAAGATCGACCGAATCTCGGCGTTGGGCAGAAAGTGCCCCACCAAGGGCTGACTGAAGTCCGTCTGCGACTGCTGCCACGTTGCCAAGATGCCCTCCTCGGTCACGCAGGTGTCGATGTATCGGCTGCAGCCCGTTCCATGGGGCGAGACAAAGATCGGGGCCTCCACCGTCAGGCTCGCGATCTCTGGAAACGCCGCATCCGCGCCCCAGGCCATCCCGCCGATCTCCTCGCAGGAGTAGCCTCTCGGACGCTTCACGGAGGTCGCGTGGTCTTCCATGGACCTCAGGCACTCACAGCTGTCATAGAAGAAGAGCGACTGCGGCGGCTGATCCGCAAACACACCCCAGGACGGAACAGTCAGCCGGCTCGTCACGCGGGCTGCTGCGATGTCCCAAACCGGACCCCGTTTCAGCAAGTCCTCGGTCACCAAGACAAACGCCCCCTCACCCGCCGGGCGATGCGCCACCGCCGTGCCGCTGCTCGACCAACTGAAGGGATGCGTACAGTAGATCAACGTTAGGCCTCCATCCGGCTCCGGCAGCGCCACCGGATCCTTGACATGGAGCCTCTCCGGCGACCCCGGACGCAGCAGCGGCGTCAGCGCACTGGCATCCAACGCATCCACGGACTCGGCAACCATGTGATCGATGGTCCACACGCCCGCTCCCGGTTTCTGAAAGGCTCGAATCCGCTCTGGATACAAGATGGCTTTCTCCGTCGAGACGAACAGTTCCAAGCCCTGCGGCGTACGCGCCAAAGCCGCCCCTTCGATGGAGACCACCTCCTCGCCGCCACAGGCGAGATCGGCCTTCGAAAAACGGCGTACCCTTTGATACGGCCCCATCGGATCGGTCGCCCGGAAGATCGCCAATTCCAGCCCCCGCTCGCCCGCACCCACGCCCGTCCGCGAGTCTCCGGCATTTCGATACCGACCACACATCAGGAAGGATCCGTCCACATCCCGGATCACGTTGCCACCGCCAAACCAAAATCCGCTGTGCGGCTGCTGAGGGTTCACCAGCACTTGGGCTCGATCTTGATCGATCAAGGCTCTCCCGAGACGGAGGAGGCGGTCGGCAAGGTCATGGGGCAAAGGCAGGTTCGAATTCATGGGACCTCA
>CAXBNA010000038.1:0-34792 GCA_963976915.1 uncultured Verrucomicrobiales bacterium | reverse complement strand
CAAGCTCTACAACGACGCCCGCTCCATTGGCGGTGTGCGCATTGCGGTCATCGGACCTGGCACCGCCCAAAAGATCAAGCAAATGCATCTCGCGGTCGATTTGATGCCGGAAAAAGACTTCGTCGCCGAAGGACTCGTCAAGGCCTTCAAGGATCATCAGAACATGGAGAACGTGACCGTCCTCTGGGTGAAGGCCGAGGAGACCCGGGAAGTCATCGCCAACGAACTCACCGGCTTGGGTGCCATTGTCGATGAGGCCATTGCCTATCGCACCGTTCCCGAGACGCAAGACAACGCCGCCGCCATTGAGCGATTCAAATCTGAGGGGGCAGACATGATCACCTTCACCAGTTCCTCCACGGTGGACTGCTTTTTTGATCTCGGCCTGGAACTGCCTGAAGACATTGAGATTGCCAGCATCGGGCCCGTTACATCCCGCACGATCGAAAAGCACGGCCTCAAGCCCTCCCTTGAAGCTCGCAGTCACACCATCCCGGGATTGGTGGAAGCCATATTGAAGCAGACGAAATAGATCGCCCCAGGAGTTCACTTTGATCGATTCGCTCGTCGATCAACCCAAGAGAGCTACCGCACCGGTGGCCCCCACCAGACATAGCAGCAGAGGTAGACCAACACGCCGGTTACTGAGACGTAGAGCCAGATCGGCATCGTCCATCTGGCCCAGCGCTTGTGCTTGTCGAACTTGCTTCGAACCGCAGGGACAACCGTCAGGATGAGCATCGGCAGATTGATCACCGCCAGCACGATGTGCGTGGCCAACATCGTCAAATAAACTGGGCGAATCCAGCCAGTCCCCGCAAAGGCCACATGCCCGGCGTGGTAATGGTAGTATAGATAGCAGGCCAAAAAGACCGCCGAAACGGTCAACGCCCCAATCATGGAGATGATGTGGGCCTTGGTCTTTCCGGACTTGATGAAGACAAGCCCCGCGACAATGAACACCGTGGCAGCAGCATTCAGGCAGGCATTGATGGCTGGCAAATCAGTGACGGTCATTTCGGCTCCGTTTTGTCCTTTTCCGCGAGAAGGTAATCGATGTCCTTCCGCAACTGGGCATCCCAAAAATCGGCGTACTCGGGATCTGCATTCATCACGTCAGCCAAACGGCGGACATTCCCCTCATTGTCCACAAGGCAGACCCGGAGGTCGTGAATGAACTTGTCATCCGGGGTGAGTCGGTCCGCCTCAGGCATTGTCTGAACGGGGCGGAATCGCAGCTGCCGAACCATGAAGTCGCGAATCTTTGGCATATCCCCGCTCACAAACCACCAGGGCGCATCCTCGGAAATCCCCGCACCTTCCGCAAAGGACTTCAGCATTTCGGGGGTATCCTCGGGATCGAGGGAAAATGACACAAAGTGAATGTCGTCCCTTCCCGCATATTCGCCGTGCAGGGCCTTGAGCTTCGTCACCACACCCGCACAACCGCGAGGACAACGAGTGAAGACCCACGACACCAGCAGGATCTTCCCCCGCAACTCGCTCATGCGAACTTCCTTCCCGCTGCGCTCGGTGAGGATCAAGTCGTCTTCAGCCTTGTGAATGTAGGGAGGCCGATCCTTCTTGTCGCCCTCCAACTGCCCCTTGGTGTAGAGCAGGTAATTGTAAAAAACCACCAGTCCGAGCGCCATGATGATCACTGGAATCCAGATGGTCCACGGCTTGATGCGAGGCTTCGATGAGGAGTGCGGTTCGGACATTGGAATCAGGAAAGACGTGTTAACGACGCCACGCCGCAATCGTCACGATCAGAACGGCAGGGAGATACATCAAGGTGCAAAAAAACAGCTTCCGAGCCGTCGCTCGCTCCGGACATCTCTGAAACTTCACCGCCAGGTAGCACAGCCAACCGGAAAGAAGCAGCGCGAGCGGAAGAAATACCCAGGAGTAGACCAAGCCCATGATCACGGGGTGAAACATCAACAACACCGTGCAGACGGAAAAGGCCAAGGCATGGCGAGACGTCCGCTCCCCCGCTTCGTCTTCATTGGCGAGCATGACAAAACCACCACGCCGGTATTCATCCCGATACATCCAGTTGATCGCGAGGAAGTGGGGCAGTTGCCACAAAAAGAGCAGCACAAACAAAAACACGGCTCCGGGTTCGACCAAAAGCGAAGCCCTAAAATAGAGTCCATCGGTGGCAGGCGCCCCGGCGGCACCCACCCATCCAATCAGAGGCGGCAAAGCCCCCGAAATAGCTCCGACCAAGGTGTTCGATGCCGACTGCTGCTTGAGGGGCGTGTAGATAAAAAGGTACACAGCCAGGGTCAGCGCGGTCAGCGCCGCGGACTCCACATTGACTTGATTCGCCAAATGAATCAGCGCCCAAGCGCTCAACAACCAACCCAAACCAAATGCCGCGGAGGGACTGATTCGGCCTGATGGAAGCGGCCGGTCGGCTGTCCGTTTCATTCGCGAGTCCGGCTCGATCTCCATCAGTTGATTGAAAACGCCCGCACCAAAGGCGGCCAGTGTACTGCCCACGATGGTGTGAAACATCAGCCACGGTTGCCAGCCAGCCCTCAACCAGAAACCCACAAACGTCGTGACGATCACCAGAGCACTGAGCCGAAACTTGGTGAGCACCAGAAGATCCCTCGCCGTCACCCGCCATGCAGCCTCGGCTACTTCGGCTGTGGGAGGGACGTTCGCTTCAGGATCGGTCATAGTCTGGCGATGCACCCTAGTGCGTGCTGCTCCGCTTGCCAGCAGGATTGCCCTCGTCATCTCCGACAAAGGTTGGACTCAACCACACGCCTGCTGCCAGCAACGATGAGCACGCGAGCAGGGCGAGACCATTCAAGACGTGGAAGTTTGTGACCCAGAAGGACTTCCCGGTCATCACCACCGTGATGCCGAGCACGACCTGAATGACAGGCATCAAGGTCAACGCTCCCGAAAGCCGTCTCAGACCCGGCACATCCTGCAACCACGGCTTGGCCATTCTCGCGACGGAGAGAATCAGCAGCGCCACTCCAAATCCCCAGTACTTGTGCACAAACAGCATGAACGCGTCCAGCGTCTCCATGGATGGAATCCACACGCCCCCCGTGGTCAAAATGTCGTCCGCAGCCAAATGATCCCGCTGGGTGTGGCGAAGGATGGCCCCCAAAACCAACTGCATGAAAACTCCGGCGAGCAGGATCGCAGACCAGGCCCGAGCCCGAGTCGTCCCACGCTGTCGGAGCCACTCCCCTCCGCGCCCCCATGCAGGTGAAGCCGCAAAAGTGATCAGAACCAAAACGCAGAAGAAGACCTGACCGAGCGTACCGTGAACGATCCCATAAGGGTCCGACATCTTCAGGACTCGCAGCCCGCCCAAAGACGCCTGAACCAGGACCAGAATGACGGCCACGGTGGTCAGCCCTCTCAAAATCGGCCAGCGATGAGTGATCCAACTCATCACGACCCACACCAGCCCCATCAGGGCAATGGCGGAAGCCGCCACCAGAACACCTTGCGACACCAGGTAGAGAAAACCCAATCCGCAAATCAGAATCCCGGCAGCCTCAATGAAACGAGGACGAAACTTGGCGAACTGCCAAAAGTATTGCGTCAGGACCAACATTCCAATGGTGGCTCCGATCCACCGGTGACCATGCTCAAGCAGCAGTGCGGGAATTTGGTACCAACCCTCGGGATTGAGCCGACCGTAGCAGAGCGGCCAGTCAGGAACTGAGAGCCCCACATCTTCCGTGGTGACAGCTGCGCCCCACCAAACCAACACCACACCGACAAACAGCGTCGTCAGAGCGAGGGCAAAAAAGAGTCGAGATGCCATGAAGGTGCGGAGCAACTCCGCCGGATTCTAAAACCCGCCGAGCAGAAGGCTCAGCGAGCCGCCGTCTTGGCTGCCGATGCAGCCTCAGCCTTCTTGAGAGCAGAGGCGGATTGTTCCTTGGCCCACTCGTCAAATTCTGCAGCAGGCATCACTTCAAGGACCGCTTTCATTTGAGCGTGGCCGGGTCCGCAAAGCTGACCGCAAATGATGTCCCAAGTTCCCTCAGATGTGGGTTTGAACCAAAGGTGCGCCTTGGTGCCAGGAATTGCATCCTGAGCTGCACGCATTGGCACCATGGCCAAGTTGTGAATCACGTCCTTGCTCGCGACATCCACGATCACCGGACGTCCCAGCGGAAGCTTCAAGGTACCCGGGTTCACAAAATCATCCTTGCCGTTGGGATCGCGAAGGTCCTTGCCTGTCGGATTCTCCGCACCCGAGACATAGCGCATGTCCCATGAGCTCACCACGGCGTCATCCCCCGCGTACTGGAAGTTCCAGAGAAACTTCTCACCCAGTGCCCGCACCTTCACCGTGTCAGCGGACGTCGGATAGTCATCGGCCTGACGCGACCAGAGAGGGAACGCAAATCCGAGCAGCAGAATTGCCTCAACAATCGCCACACCAATTTCAATGTGAGTCGTCGCATGTCCGCGGACACCATGGTAGTCGGCTCGCTTGTTTTTCGTGGCCCGGAAACGATAGAAGGCAATCAAGAGGTAAGCAGACCACCCGATGAAAAGCACAAGCATGAACCAGTGAACAAAGCCAAGCATGTGGTCCACCAAGGCACCGTGCTCAGACGCGTTCGGGGTGCTGCCAAAGAGTTTGTTGATGTCAGAGATCATAGCGAAGTTGAAAAACGGAATGGGAAACTGGAATGCGTTACGCCTGAGATGCGGCGAATCGTTTCTGGCGACGTGAAAAACTGAAGATGGTGTAGAAGATCACTCCAAAAATCAGCCCCAGAGCGCCAAGCATGAACAAAACCGCCTGATCCTGAGCCTGAGCCATCAAGCTGCCTGGATCGGGTCGGCATGTGGCGCATGCGACGAGGAGGTTGAGTTCTGAAAAGGAAGAAATCATCGGAGGGATGCTTCAGACAATGATGGTGCGGCTCTTTTTGACGATGTACCAGATGCCATAGCCGATGAGGATCAAGCTGGTCCATCCAGCAATCATTCCCAACCCCGTCGCGTTCAGTGCCGCAGCCTGTTCAGGCAGCAAGCGCGTCCACAACCAGAATCCTCCGTCACAGAGCACTGCGAAGAAGAGGAAAACCAGATGGAAGTGTTTGAGCGACATGAAGCTATAGGAGAGGTCAGAAATTGGGGTCCACCAGCCGGTCACCGTGCGCCAGCACAATCAATACGAACAAGACAATGGCAAAGACCCCAGTGAACGCCAAAATCTTGTAAACCGTGCTGCGCTCGTGGTTGAGGTGCATGAAAATCAGGCCCACGAGAGAGGCTTTGATGGCTGCCACGATCATCCCAACGAGGATGTTCATGCTGTGGGTCGGCATCTCAACCATCGAGAGACCGACGGTAATGAATGTCAGAATGATGAGGGCAGCGAAGACCTTCATGAAGGCCCGAACCGACTTGTTTACTTCTTCAACGCTGGAAGCCATGGGAGATCAGGTAGTAGGGTGAAACGAATTAGAGGAGCTCGACTAGAGAAGATAGAGCAGCGGGAAAAGGAAAATCCAAACAAGGTCAACGAAGTGCCAGAAGAGGCCGCCGACTTCCACCCGGTTGGCAAGATGCTCCGGATCCTCTCTCAACATTTTCCCGTTGCACACAAGGAAGTAGAGGAGCACCAACGCCCCGGCAACCACGTGCAGACCGTGAAGCCCGGTGAGGGTAAAGTAGATCGCGTAGAAAGTGTTGAGCTTTGGCGTGTAATTGGAGAAGAACGTGATGTCCTTCTTTTCCAAGATCACTTCTGGATAATGACCGTGCCCTCCGGCGTGAGCGTCTTCACCGTGCCCCTCGGAAGGCGCTTTCGCCTCCGCACTGTGGGCATCGCCATCTGCAGCGTGACCTTCGGGAGTGGGGGAGTGAATGTGCAGATAGAAAGCCTTCTTCTGAAGTGTCGCGCTCTTCGATGGATCACGAGACGGATACTCGTCCGCGAAATGGGTCAAAGCAGAGTCACGAGTGTGCACAAACTCTTCCTTCCATTCATCGCCAAGGTATTCAGGCTTCCAAGCGAGGGACTTTTCCGCGTCGGGGACGGAGCGTGCATCCACGCCGTCCACTTCCAATGTCATGCGATCATTGATCAATTTTCCGGAGGCAGTGGTCCCATCGCGGAAGGTAATTGTGTCACCCGTATAGCCGTAAATTTTCGACGGCTTGACCCTGACCTTGAGCGGTGTCGCAGGCTTCAAGGTCACCGAAGTGTCTGGCAGAAGGTACTTGAGATCGGCCTCAGCGCCGCGCCCGGCAGCGACCAGTGCCGCCTTGTCGTTCGCCAACTTAACTTCAGCGGCATCGATGATTTGGGCGTGAAACGCGGACCAACCGGCCTCATCAAGTGTCAACTCCTCACCCTCAGCTGTCGTGAAGGTCGGAATCTCGCCTTCAACGAACGGAAGGACGTGGGAGAGTGGCGCAGCGGATACGGCCTTATTTTCACCCGCGATCGTCATCGACAATTCGGTGATTTCACCGAACTCGATCTCATAGCCATGTGGGAGGTGGCCCGTCAAAATGGTACCGTCTGTCAGCTTGACCGCATAGTGCTTGAACTTCTTCGAGTATTCGTAGGCCTTGAGGCCCATGAAGATTCCGGCGCAGATCACAGTGATGGTCATGTACACCTTGTACATTCCGATCTTCCGGAGTTTCAGCGAAGCCCAAGCCATGACCACGGTCACGGACGAACCGATCAGAACCAACGTGTTGACGAATCCAGGCCAGACATCCAACTCATGGATCGGCCAAGCATAGTCGGCACCGACACGAAGGAAGATGTAGGATGAGAAAAGACCACCGAACAGCATGACTTCGGAGGCGAGGAATAGCCAGATGCCAATTTTGGCATTGAACAGCCCGGTGTCAGGCCTGGCGGAGACGGTGTATGGAATGTCCATGGTCGTAGTCGAAAGAACGGAACAGCGAGAAAAAGAAGGGGCGTTTAGTGCTTGGCAGATTCAGCAGCCTCGGCGGCAGGTGCGGCGGATGCCTTTTGAGCAGCGGCATCTGGATCCTCCCATTGGGGGGTGAAGTCCGAACCCGCACCAGGGACGCTGTACTCATAGGGGCCACGGTAGGCGACAGGCTCAAAGAGGAAGTTGCCGTGCGGAGGAGGCGTGGGTGTCGCCCACTCGATGGTGGTGGCATTCCAAGGATTGTCGCTTTCAATCTTCTTGCCGCGCTTGATGCTGAGGAAAAAGTTCAGAATGAAGGGCACCTGACCGAGGGCAAGAATGAAGGCTCCAAACGACATCACTTCGTTGAGCCACAGCCAATTGGCGGAAGTCTCTTGGAAATAAGCTCCACCGTCATACCAGCGGCGGTGGAAACCGGCCATGCCTTGAATGAACATCGGTGCGAAGATCAGGTTCATCCCCAGCAATGAAGGCCAGAAATGCAACTTCCCGAGGAAGTCGTTCATGATCCGTCCTGTCACTTTCGGATACCAGTGATAAACCCCGGCGAATAAACCAAAGATGGTCCCAGGAGCGACGACGTAATGGAAGTGACCGATCACATAGTAGGTGTCGTGGAGCGCGAGGTCGATGAACGAGAACGCCAAAGGAAGACCCGTCAGCCCGCCGATCCCAAACATGGGGAGGAAGGCGCTGGCAAACAGCATTTGCGGCGTGAAGCGGATCGAGCCTCCCCAAAGACTGATCATGAGGCATGTCAACAGGATCACAGAGGGAACTGAAATCAGCACGGTGGTAATCTGGAAGTAGGTGGACATCATCGTCCCCATACCGGTCAGATACATGTGGTGAGCCCACACGAGGAAGCTGAGGAAACCGAGTGTCAGAACCGAGTAAACCATCGCCTTGTAGCCCCAGAGTGGACGACGGGCATTGGCTGGAATCACGTCCGTCAGAATCGCGAAGGCCGGAAGAATCAAAACGTACACCTCAGGGTGGGCAAGGAACCAGAACAAGTGCTGATACAAAATTGGGCTGCCACCACCGGAGATATCCAAGTGCTGACCACCTTCCATCAAGCCCGTCGGCAGGAAGAAGCTCGAACCGAACACGCGGTCAGAAAGCTGAAGGATCGCGGCCACTTCGAGCGGAGGGAAGGCCAGGAGGAGGAGGAAGGCCGTGACAAACATCGCCCAGCAGAAGAACGGCATCCGCATCCAGGTCATTCCTTTGGCACGCAAATTGATCACGGTGGTGATGATGTTGACGGAACCAAGCAAGGAAGCCGAAATGTTGAACACCATCGCCAACAGCCACCAAGTGTGGCCATGCATCCAAATGCTGTTGTAGGCAAGCGTGGTGGTGGAAGCCAGCGGGGAATACATGGTCCATCCGGTTTGAACAGGACCCGTTCCAAGGAAGAAACTGGCGATCATCAAAACGCCGCTGATGAAGAAGAACCAGTAGCTCAGCATGTTCAGGCGTGGGAATGCCATGTCGATCGTGCCGATCTGAAGCGGCATCACGAAATTCGCAAACGCGGCAAAGCCAAGAGGCACAATCCCAAAGAACACCATGATCGTTCCGTGCATGGCGCCGAGCATGTTGTAGAGCTCGCCATTGATGACGCCTCCAGGTGCCCAACGACCAATCATCTCCCGGAAGATATCTCCAATCACCGGAATGCTCTGCAGACCGACCAAGCCGGGAATGGGCTCGCCGGGATAGGCGATGCTCCAACGCATCAGCATCATGAGGAAGAAGCCGAAGAGAAGAAAAATCAATCCGCTAATCCCATATTGAATCCCGATCATTTTGTGGTCCGTCGAAAAGACGTACTTCCAAATGAAGGACTGATGGTGATGATCGTGCGCGTGATCGTCTCCGTGGGCGTGATCAATAGTGGTTGCTGCGGCGCTCATAATTCAGAAGGGGGGGAGATGGGATGCGAAAGAGATACGAAGTGTCGAAGATCGGTTCGCAGAAAAATCAGGGATCGAAGGAATTTGCGAGGTCGAATGAGAAGGTGGCGGCACCTTGGCCGTCGGAAATTTGAACGCGAAGCGCTATCGGCTCTGGAAACTGTGGATGCCACGCTTCAACCATGTACTCGCCGTCAGTCAGCACTCTGGGGATTGAAAAGGAACCATCCGTTCCGGTGACCGCCAGATGTGGACTGTCATGGGCCACGACCCAGCATTTCATCCAACGATGGACGTCGCACTCGAGTCGATACACACCTACCTGATCGAAGCGCTTGATGGACTCAAACCCCTTGGAAGGCTGGCCAAAGTTGTCGAGATTCTCCCCTCCTGAGCGGGTGCCAATCTCATGGCGCGCGATCCGCACATTGTGGAAGGTCTCGTCGTCGTTGTGAATCCGCGCCTTCTGGCCGGCTTGCACCACGGTGATGTAGGGTTCGAACACGCAGTTTCGTTGGTCGATTAAAACCGGCTCCGTCGGAATGTTGGAGGCCCTCTGGGCACCCAGAACCCGAACCACCACGTCTGCGAGACCGCCATTCGCGCTGATTCGCCACGTCGGATCCACGATGGCTCCGTGAGCCGTGCAAAAAGGATTCGCTCCAACATCGACGTTTGAACCCGCACCTGCAGGACGACCTCCAACGAGGATCGCCTTGCCCCGAAGGCTCACTGTCTCCGCAACCTCGACGCCAGACGAGTTCACCTGAGTCGCGGCGGGAGACATCGCATCGCCCGCATCAGAGACCTTGCCGCAACTCGTATGCGTGCCCAAAACCCCGATCGCCAGAGCAGTCACCGCTGCTTTGGTGAGATGAGGGAATGAAACATGCGAAATCATGAAAGGAGACGGCAATACAGAAGGGGTCAGCTCAGCCTTCTCCGGGAGCGACGGTGGCTCCGGGTCCAGCGGGAATTTCACCCTCAACATTCTTATCAGCAAAAGGTGCCAGTTCAGCAGCGGTCCACTGGGTGGCCCTGCCCTCTTCAGCATCGCGCACAGCCTGAACCATCTCCTTGGTGACCATCGTCGCTTCGTTGCCCCAAGAGTTGCGAATGAAGGTCAAAACATTGGCCAGATCGCCAGCCGACATGGCCCCACCAAAGGCCTGCATTCCACCCGGGGTGTTGTAGCCTTGCCCATTGACGGTGATCGGCCCGGTAAGACCGTGTTGCGTGACCCGAATGAGACGCTCGGTGCCACCCAGAACCCAATCGGATCCCGCCAAGGGCGGGAACTGACCCGCAATGCCCATTCCGTTTCCTTGGTGACAGCCACCACAGACCGCATAGCCGCTTGCACCCTTCTTGAGAGCCGTTTGGAAGGGATCCATCGCTGCCCCAGCACCCTCGGCACCTGGCCGAGGGTCCATCCCAATGGCTCCGTCAAACGGGTTGGAGGTCGTGAAGGAAAATCCGCCTGTCATGTTGCCCAACTGCCCACCGGCAATGATGGCGATCACCATGCCCAAAAAAATGATCCACATGGGCGCAGGCTCGTTGCCAGTCTGTAGGTCGGTTTTCTCACGACTCACCGCCGCGTGGATGCGGTCGATGTCCGTGTTGTCAGGATGGGCGTTATCAGCAGGGGTGCTCATGGAGGGAACGAGAAAGAAAATCAGGGATTGGCAGCGGTGTCACCAGTAGAGGCCGCGATGGCACCCTTTCCTGACGGAAGCGGGAAATCTCTCTTCAGAGACAGGATGTAATCAACAAGGTCTTCGGCATCCGAGGTTGGAACCACCTCATACTTCTTGCCTGGGCCCACGCCCGCCGGGAGGTCGAGCGCTTTCTCCGAACGCTCCCCCTGCACCAGTTGTACGGTGTAGAGGTTCGTGTAAGGGGGCATTGTGGACCAATCATGCACGCTTTGTGGAGCATACAGTTTGCGGTGCAGTTCTTCCCGGCTGGAGAACCTCCATCCTGCATTGGCCAGATCTGGACCATTCCGCTGCACTCCAAGGAAAGCGTAATCTTCACCGAGGTAGTCGATCATCTCGGTTGGACGCACTGGCTCCGCAGGGCGGGCCTCCTGATCCTGCCCCCATCCCTGACGCCAGCCATCGAGGCCAAGCTGGACCGGGCGGATCATCTGCGTATGACACTGAACGCAGCCCTCGCGAGCATAGACCAGATATCCCTGACCGTTGACGGTGTTCTTTGGGTAGTAGCCCTCCTCGCCATCCGCCTCCTTGTCATAGGCAATGGGGCTGAGAGACTGGTACTTCAATGCAGGCACCACGATGACCAAAAGCCAAGGCAGGCCAAAAGAGGCAATGAGACAGAAGATGAATTTGCGAAGGTCGATCATGCGTGAACTCCGTGAGAAATGGATGTGTCGGCCTCATGATGGGATTCCAACAGCGTAGGCGTCGAACTACGACGACCCAAACCAGCGACCATGAGGACAAGATGAATCAGGAACCAAAAATTTGACCAGGTAATGAGCGCCCAAGCGATGGCACGCGAAACCACGTAAGGACGAGAGTTCAGCACCACGGACATGAAATCCTGATCCCACTGGACCGGACTGTTGAGGTCGGAACCCTGCTGAACGCCAGCCACCAAGCTGGTCACAACGATGGTACCCACGCCGTAAACCGAGAACCAGAAGTGATTGCGAATCAAACGAACCGAGAGCCATTCACAACCCGCCAGACGCGGCACGATGTAGTAGATGGCACCGAAGACGGTCATCGAGAAGAAGCCATAGACGGAAACCATTTGGAACCCGTACCAAGCGTGGGTGAACTGAAGGGACGATCCACTCCAGAACGTGGAAATGAGTGCCAGGATGACCCCGGAGACAGGATAGAAAATCCCTCCAAAAAAGATGAATCGCAGGGTCGGGCTGGTGGCGACCAAACCATGCCGACCCAGAGCCGTCAGGTGATGATTGAGACCCACGACACCGACGGGGACCAGAAGCAGGACGGCTGCCGCAGCTCCCACCGAAGTCATCCATGCAGGAATGGGGCCGCCCATGAACTGCTGAGCGCCCGTCCATCCGGCTAGGATTGCGAGCAACCAAAAGCCCATTTTGGCGAGCTGAGCACTGGCGATTGGCTGACCGGTGATTTTGGGAATGAAGTAGTAAGCCGCTCCGACGCCCACTGGCACGAAGAACAAAAGAATCACCGCGTGCACATACCAAGCATTGATCGCGGCTTCCAGTGCGCCGAGTCCCGGCAGGCAATGAAGGCAAACGTTGGCGGTGATGTAAATCCACGGAAACCAAAAACAGGCTCCCAGCACATACCAAGTGCTGACCATGAAGCCTTCCGGGCGGAAAGCGCGACCAAACATCCGCGCCATTGGCCAAGCAAAAACCAGGAAGCAAACCAGAAGCACCGGCCACACAAACTTCGGCATCTCCAACCATTCCATCGACGTGCTATGACCGAACAAAATGCCACCGATCCCCACCGTCACCGCGATGTTCCAAAAGATGGCAGCCACCATCATCAGGCTCTTTCCAGTGCGAAGCTCCTGACCGGAGCGGCGGGCCATGAGCCACAGCATCACCCCCAGACCCGCAGGAATGCCCCATCCATAGACCAAGGCATTGATGTGGGCGGGTTGAAGACGTCCGTAGCTGAGGAAGGCCCAGGTCCCAAGGAAATCCACGTCCACCATTTTGACGGCGGCCACGACTCCTAAAATCGTGGAAGCCATCAGCCAAAAGGCGGCGTTGAGAAAGAGAAACAAGACCGGTGCCTTGACCGACTTGTCAATCGCCGCGCGGCGGTTGCTGTCGGCCTGGAGGTCCGTTTCGGTGGAAGTGGGGGTGGTCTGCATGGAACAAATCAGCGGATCAAAAGGAACGCAAAATCACTGGGCGGGTGCAGGAGCGGGAGTGGCGGGTGCCTCTCCTTCAGCAGCGGGTGGAGTCGCCGCAGCGGCGGCGGCAGCTTCATCCGCCGCCATCTTCAGCTGCGTGGGAGAACCTGGAACAACTTGGGCACTCTTCGAAGGCTTTTTCTGGGCCAAAGTGGCCGCCGACTTCTCGAAAAGTGCGTCGCTCTTGACATCATCGTCCAGACCGAGTTTGGCAATCAAAGCGGACTGGGCCTCTTGCACGCTCATCCGCGCTGCGAGACGCTCTTCACCACGGGGATCGGCGGATTCTCCCCCGCCAATGGCTTGGAGCACCACGAGAAGCACGGCAAACCCCGTGAATGCGAGAAGCATTCCGAAAAAGCCCACACGCTTCGGCGCGGCAGTATCAGTGGATGGAGCAGACGACATGGGTGCGATCAGTTGACAACGTTGATGGATTCAAGAAGGCGCGGATCGCGCCATGGATAAAGGCTGTAGCGGCCCAAGCTGCGGAGGAACAACCAGCCCATGCACCCGACAATGGCGACCAAGGCTACAATGTCCCCCACCCAGGCACCTGGCATCCACCAGCCAACGTCGAGCGACGGACCACGCTCGGGGATGATGTTCCAGTAAATGTCGACGGCGTGCATAAAGAGAATCCACACGCAGACCAAGCCGACGACAGCGGGATTCTTTTTCCGAGGCTGCGAAAGGAGGAGAACGAAGGGACCAATGAAGTGACCCACCACGATGAAGATGCTCACCCAGCGCCAGCCTTCCGTGTTCCGCGTCAGGTAGAAACGGGTCTCCTCAGTAATGTTGGCGTACCAAATCAGGAAATACTGGCTGAAGGCGATATACGCCCAGAACACCGTGAAGGCGAAGAGCAGCTTGCCCATGAGGTGATAGTGCTCCATCGACACGACCTTCTGCATGTAGCCAAGACCGCGAAGCCAAGTGACAACGAGAATCATCAGGGCCATTGAGGACCACGCGCACCCTGCAAAAATGTACACGCCCCACATGGTGGAAAACCAACTGTAGTCCAGCGTCATCAACCAATCGACTGCGGCAAAGGTCAGCGATAGCGCAAATGGCAACAGCCAGCGGCAGGAGAACGCACGAGCACTGATCGTGTGCTTGATGTCACCATCCTGCTCCTGCTGCACCGACTTGGACCGCAGGGAACGGGCAATGTGCCAGAGAATGACAAAGTAGAGGACGAAACGAACCATCCAGAACGTGATGTTCAGGTATCCGTACTTGGAGACGAGGATGTGGAGGTGTGGATTCCCCTCCACGCCGTGATCAGGATCTCCGACGCTCATGTGGTGCAACGCCTCGACAACCGTCGTGTGATCGTGGTGTGCATGCTCCGCCGCTTCTCGGTGGTGACCCATCCACTCCCAAAGTGGCTCTTGAACCTGGGGCAAAAGAAACGGAATCGCAAAGATCGCCAAAGGCAGAATCAAATTGGACAGATTCTCAAACAAGCGACGCACAGCGATGCCCCACCCGGAGTTCGAAGCATTGTGAAGCAGCACCCAAAAAAGGCCCCCCACCACGAAGGTGAAGCAGAAGAAGAACGCGAACAACCAACTGTAGGCAAAGGCGTCGGTGTCCTTGATGAAAAAGAAGATTGATCCGATCAGACCGAGAACACCCGCAGCTCCGAAAAGCCCCGTGAGTTTCGAGGCCTTGCCGGGCTCAAACTTTTCGCCGCCTCTCGGCAGATCGTTGAATGTGACTGGGTGACTCATGCCTGTAGATTCTTCTCCAAAAACTCGACTCGTTACTGCATCGCCGTGCCGCTCTCCTTGGCGGCCGCCTGAAGGGTGCGGATGTAGGCGACGATGGCCCAACGATCCATCACCGGGATGTTTGCCCCGTAAGCCCCCATGAGGCCTTTGCCGTGAGTGATCACGTCGAAAATGGCACCATCGGCGCGATAGGCCGCTGCATTCGATGGATCGTCAAATCCAGGTTGGTGGAAATTGAACGCGTTCAAGATGCCAAACTGCGAGGTCACACCCTTGCCGTTGCCGCTGGCGCCGTGACAGATGGCGCAGTTGATGTTGTAGCGCTGTTGACCACGCTCGATCACGGCTGGAGTGACTTTGACTTGAGGAGGAATCCCGTCGCCATAGAAGTCACCCATCTTACCGGTCGAGTAGTAGTCCAGACCATTGGTGAAGCCGAACGCTGGAGGAGCCCCACCCTCGGAGGCCGCCTTGGCCGGAACCGCAAAGCCCATCGGGACGGTGTTTTCCACTGGACGACGCCCACCGACACCATCGGCGAAAAAGTCACTCTCAGACTGCGCCTTGACTTTGGCCTGATGATCCATGTCGGGAAAGATCTGGATCGGCGGCTCTTCGGATTTGCTGCCACGGAAGCCGAGCGCACTGACGATCAGGGCGGCGACAAAGATGTAACTGAGGAAGAAGTACTTCATGTTTCGTTCAGCGCTCCAAGTTAGATCGCGTCCTCCACGAGTTCGACGTTTCTTCCACCCAGCTCCTCAAGGAAGCCCTTCGTGCCCTCTTGGGAGAACTGCGGGTCGCGTGCTTCGATGCAGACGAAAAACCCATCATCAGAGAACTTGTGGAACTGCTTCGAGGCAAAAATGGGATGGTTCCAGCGCGGAAGACCGATCAGGGCCAGCATTCCGAACAAGGTCGTGAATGCGGAAAAAAGGATGGTCAGCTCAAACATCACCGGGAAGAAAGCCGGGAGCGTCCAGATGTCGGTCGGCTTGCCCTGAACCACGGTTGGATACGTCTCCACGATCTTTTCCAAAAACCCCAGGCCGATGCTGCCCCAAAAGTTGGTCTGAGTGATCGTTTGGAGAGTGAACGCGACGGTGGTTCCCGTCAGACCGCCGAAGAAGACAAACCAAGGCAGCTTCGAACGCGAAACTCCCATGGCGTGATCCATCCCGTGGATGGGAAACGGGGAATGGACATCCCAACGCTGATAGCCCGCATCCCGCACTTTTTCGGCGGCATGATAGAGGTCCTTCACGCTGTCGAATTCAGCGAGATAACCGTGTACTCTTTTGAGGGTCGTGCTCACAGTGGATTGGAAATCAGAAATGAAACTGAGGGGTCAGGCGGTGGCGGTTTTGGCGACGTGCCGGTCCGGATAGTCCATGAGATCTTCCTCTTGGACGCCGGGCTCGCGGTCGGGTTCGTGGTGTGGGTCCGACTGGGGAAGCACACCCTTCACTTCCCCAATGGCAATCACAGGGAGGAAACGAAGGAACAAAAGGAACAGCATCATGAAGAAACCGAAGGTGCCAATGAAGGTCCAGTTGTCGACCCATGAAGCATCAAACGTTCTCCATGATCCGGGGATCAAATGACGCTCAAGCGTGGTGACAATGATCACATAGCGCTCATACCACATCCCGGCATTCACACACATGCAGACGACCATCACGGCAAAGAGGTTGTGGCGCATGGCACGGAACCAGAACACCTGGGGAACCAAGACATTGAAACCGAACATGCAGTAATAATACCAAGCCGACTCACGGTTCCAGAACACCCGAAGCATGAAGGTCTGAAGCTCAAATTTGTTGGCGCTGTAGTAGGCCATGAAGAACTCCATGCAGTAGGCATACCCCACGATCGTTCCTGTCAGGAGAATGATCTTCGCCATGTTGTCGATGTGCTTGGCGGTGATCAGATCTTCCAAACCGTAAATCTTGCGGCAAGGAATCATCAGCGTCAGCACCATAGCAAAACCGCCAAAGATCGCACCTGCCACAAAGTAGGGAGGGAAGATGGTGGTGTGCCATCCCGGAACCACGGAGGTCGCGAAGTCAAACGACACCACAGAGTGCACCGAGAGCACAAGCGGCGTGGAAAGAGCCGCCAAGAGCATGTAAGCCGTTTCGTAGTGAGACCACTGGCGATTGCCTCCACGCCAGCCAAGAGCAAAAAACCCGTAAAGATGTTTTCTCAGGCCCGGCTTGCAGCGGTCCCGCAGGGTCGCGAGGTCGGGAATCAGACCGATGAACCAAAACACCACGGACACGGTGAAGTAGGTCGAAACAGCGAACACGTCCCAAAGGAGGGGTGATTTGAAGTTCTGCCAGATGGCGTTCGCATTCGGGATTGGCGCGAGGAACCAAACCATCCAAACCCGTCCCACGTGAAAGGCCGGAAACAAACCGGCGCACATCACCGCGAAGAGCGTCATCGCCTCTGCCGCCCGGTTCACCGAGGTCCGCCATTTCTGGCGGGTGAGGAAAAGAATGGCCGAAATCAGCGTTCCGGCGTGGCCGATCCCAATCCAAAACACGAAGTTGGTGATATCCCAAGCCCAGTAGACCGGTGTCCGCTGTCCCCAGACGCCGACACCCGTCGAGATCAGGTAGATGAAACAGAAGGCCATGATGCCGGTCAGCACCACGGAGGGCAGGAACAGGAACCACCAGAGCGCGGGCTGTTTGTTTTCAACGATGCCGCAGATCCGATTGGAGATCCAAGCGTAGGAGCGATTGTTCAGCACCAATGGCTCGCGATCCAAGATGCGAGGCTCGGAGGGCGTGGTGTCGGTGCTGGGAGTGGTGGCGGTGGCTTCCATGTCGGCGATCAAATTTGGTGAGCGCTCCAGGCGGCCACTGCTTCAGCCCCTGGCATGTCGGTGTTCGGATTGCGAAGTCGGGCGAGGTAGCTCGTGCGCGGACGAGTCCCGATGTACTTCATCACTTGGTAATTGCGGGGCGACATCTTGGCCTTGTTGACGGAGGATTTCGCATCCGCCAAGTCGCCAAACTCGATGGCCTCAGCCGGACAGGCCTGCTGACAAGCCACCTTGACCCGGTCGGTCGGGATGCGGAAATTCTTCGAATCGCGCTGCTTCTGCTTCTGCTCGATCTTGGCCGACTCGAGACGTTGCACACAGTAGGTGCACTTCTCAATGACGCCGCGCATCCGCACCGTGACATTCGGGTTCTTCTGAAGCTTCATGCTCTCCCGCACGCCTGTCTTGTCCTTGGAGGAAAGAGGGCCCAGGTAGAGCTCGTCCAGCGGACGCTTGTTGTAGTCGAACCAGTTGAAGCGACGCGCAATGTAAGGACAGTTGTTCGCGCAGTAGCGGGTGCCGATGCACCGGTTGTAGGCCATCGCGTTGAGGCCATCCTCGGTGTGTACCGTGGCATTAACTGGGCAAACCGTTTCACAAGGGGCCGACTCACACTGCTGGCAAGCCATCGGTTGATGCACCATTTCGGCGTTCTCAAGCTGCTCCGCCGTCGGATTGATGTTCACATCGTCCGCTTTGGGTAGCTCGCCAGTGACGGGGTCCTTCTTGTCACCCCACTCGGCAACGGCGAAGTAACGATCCATCCGGATCCACTGCATGATCCGGCCTTTTTCGACCTGTTCTTTGCCGACGACAGGAATGTTGTTCTCAGACTGACAAGCCACGATGCAAGCCGTGCAACCAATGCACTTGCTGAGATCGATCGACATCCCCCACTGGTGCTTGGTCTCGTAGTCAAACCCAGCCGGGTTGGTTTCCGACTTCACGCCGACCTGACCTTTGTAAAAGGAAATGTTCTGCGGGATGTGCCCATCCATGCCTGTGGTCTGGGCGAAGTCGGGATCCTTGTCGAACTGAGCCTCGGTACCTTCGCGATATATCGCGCGACCTTCCATGGTGTTGTGATCTTGAGTGATCGCCAGCATGTAGTGGTCGCGCAGGACCTCCACCTTTGCACCAGGGATCACAAACTGATCCACGGACTCACGGAACGGTCCCACATCGAACCCGCGACCATTGCCAACGTAACCCAGAGCGGTTTGCCCGTAACCCATCGGCAGGGTGATGGAATTCGTGACATGACCCGGAGCCTCAATGGCAGGAATCACGACTTCCGTCTCGCCGACTGTAAGCTTCAGCATCTGGCCGTTCTTGAGACCCAGATCACGGAAGAGCGCCGCACTGACCCAGGCCGCATTGTCCCAAGTGAGCTTCGTCACCGGATCGGGAGCCTCTTGTAGCCACGCATTGTTGGCGTAGCGGCCGTCGAAAACGCCCGCATCAGGAACAAGCACAAGCTCCAGCGAGTCACCCGTCGGAGCCGCAGGCACCTTGGCCTTCGCGACCGCCGTCGCAACATCACCCAGGTTTGCGGTTCCACCCTTGGCAAAAGCCGAACCTTTGAGGAAGCCGTCCCGGAGCGTGAAATTCCACTTCTTTTCGTCCATCGACCCAGCCACAGCGGCGAAGGTGTCGCGAACTGCTGTGTAAGCCGGATCCCCAGCCTCAGGAGTTTCCGCTGCAGCAGCTTCACCTTCAGCTGAATCAACAGCCCCCATCGAGTTCCGCCCCAAAAGCGTCAACAGAACCTCAATCTCACTGACACCGCCGTAAAGCGGCTGAATCATGGGCTGAATGATCGCATACGTACCATCAAAGGCCCGAACATCGCCCCAAGACTCGAGGTAGTGCGCCGCAGGAAGATGGAGATCCGCAAACTCAGCCGTTGCGTTGTCCTGCAAGCCCAGGTGAACCAAGCTGACCGCCTTGTCTCGGAGCGTCTTGGCAAGCTTCGCTGCCCCTGGAGCATCGAAAACCACGTTCGAGGGAGACAGGGAGATGACTTGAGTCACCTTGCCCGACTCAACAGCCGACTTCAGATCGTCAATCGTTCCAGCATCCAAAGCAGGCGCACCCTTGAGCAACTCAATCACGGAACCATAAGCGCCGAGAGCCTGATTGATGGCCGCCACCAGATAATGCACTTCGGCGCTGCAACGGGAACCCGCCAGCACGACCGACTTGCCCTTGTTGTCCACGAGATCTCGAATGGCCGGCCCAAGCCAGCTCTTCAGGGACTCGGGGGCCGATGCCGCCAACTTCTTGGCCGATGCCTCACCCAACTCCGCCGCAATCACCGCAGCAGCCACAGGGATCAAGCTCGCCGCCAAGGGCTTCCGATGGTCCGCCATTCCGCCCGTGAGCGTGTAGCGGTTCTCCAAGGCGTAGAGGCGATTCATCGCGGTCTTGCCGTCATCCTTCTGACGCTGCTTCGCGAACTCCTTGATTGGCTCACCAGAAACAGGATCCAAACCGAGGAAATCGGCATCAAGGGTCAGGATGCGCTTGGCCTTACTGAAACGAACGAATGAAACGACACCACTGCCAAACACGGCCTTGTCGGCAGCCTTTTTGGCGGTACCTGCAGCAGCCTCATACTCAAACAGGGTCACTTGAGGCATCGCAGCCTTCAACTCTCCAAGCAAGCGGGATGCGGTTGGCGAGGGACTGTCGCCCAGAAGGATCGCAACCCCCTGCCCAGACTTTTTCTTCGCTTCCGATGCAATTTTGTTCAGAGCCTTGCCTGCACGCTGCCAAGCAACCTTTTTGCCCCTAACCTTCGGCGATTGCGACCGCTCAGGATCGTAAAGATCAAGGATCGACGCCTGCGCAAAACTGTCCAGTCCACCTCCCAGCGGGTGCAGTGGATTTCCCTGGAGATGCGTTGGGCGACCTTCGTGAGTCGTCACCACCAAGGGTGCTGCACCGCCCGTCGGCGAAGGCATCGCCGACGCATAGAGGAGCGGTTTTCCAGGAATGACCCACTCAACGTGATTGGTGTAGGGCAAAATGCGCGATTCAGGACGGCGGCAACTTGCCAAACCCATCCCCATGAGGCCAGTGGCGGCACCCATAACCTTCAAGAATTCACGACGTGAATTCTCACGCTCCTCCTCACCCAATGTGTCTCCACCCGGAAACTCAATGCCCGCCTTGTTCAGAAACTCCGATCGCTGCTCCAATTCAGCGACACTGCGCCAGTAGCGCTTCGCGGTTTTAGGCTCCTCGGGATGTTGCCAGATGCGTTTCATGTGGGAAGATCAAAGACTTACGATGCCAGTGCGAATGCTCCTATCGGTGGCAGGCCGCACAGGATTCGGGGGGCTGAATTTGCCAGTGTTTCTTGAGTTGCGAGCCCACTTCCAATTGGGTGACCTGCTCGCCATAGGTCTTTTGCGCCAAGGCCAAGATACCATCCAAGCCCTTTGGAGCTTCGTCAGAAGCTTTTGAATCACCCACGATCACGGAAGCAATCTCGACAGGCTTCACACCCGTCTCAAGCAACCCCCTGTAAAAGGCACCGCGCTCCAACTGAGACGCCTCGTAGTTTAAGTTGGTGATTTGATCGAGCGGACGAAGCTTCAGTTCAGGGTTGCGGTGACAATCCAAACACCACCCCATCGACTGAGGCTCCGCATGCCGCACCACCTCCATCTCATTGATCTTTCCGTGACAGGAAACACACGAGACACCGCGGTTCAGGTGAACCGAGTGGTTGAAATACGCGTAGTCAGGGACGTTGTGGATCTTGATCCAGGGAATCGGGTTTCCCGTCTCATTGGCCTCGATCACCTTGGCCAATTTGGGGCTGCCGGAGCGAATGTTGCCCTTGCCCGGCCCGTGGCAATTGAAGCAGGTTTCGTTGGTCGGAACGTTCGAGTGACCCGAAACCTCAGCGAACGAGTGGCAGTAACGGCAGTCCAAGCCCAACTGACCCGCATGGATCTTGTGGGAAAACGGCACCGGCTGAGTCGGCTCGTAGCCTACTCGGGTGTATTTTGGCGTGGAATAATAGGCGACGCCAACACTGACGCCAAAACCAATAAATCCGAGCGCAACGGCCACCTTCAGCGGCAGCCAGTTCATCCAGCGCGGAAAGAAATTACCCATAATTGTCTCGGTTCAGGAGCTTGTGAAATTTTTCACAAGCGGCCCAATGATAGAAGTCGGCACACTCATTGCAAGAGATGAAATGATTTTTTTGAGCGAAATTATGCGAGGATTGTCGTGTTGAGAATCATTCGCATCAACTCGCCTGCCAGCTTCTCTTTTTAAAGCCTCACCACTCCAACCACAGCTTCCGATTGAGGATATCAAAGGTGACCTTGTAGTCTTGGAAAAAGAAGCTTCCCACGCGAGGCTTGCCTGGGGAGATGTCGATCTGAGCATTGCGATGAACCATCCCGCAGGCTTCCAAGCTCGGCACGTGAATGTAACGGAGTCCAATCTCCTCCGACGACTTCACCCCTCCCACTCCTCCCAGGCGAAGGCCGCTGACGCCGATCCCCTCTTTCGACCGACCCATTGCGTGTGCCACGACCTCGTTGATTTCGATTCCATTGAACGAGCCGGTATCCAAAGTCGCATCCCAGCTCACGTTGCCCGCGCTCAATCGCGCCGTTGGCACCCCTCTAACAAACGAAATGGGCGACTGTCGAACGTGAGGGTAACCCGAAGGTTGATAGGGCTGCCTAAATCCGAAGACGGCTTCTTTCTTGAGGTAATTGACCGTCACATAGGAACACACCTTCAGCGGCACATTGAACCCAACGATCTTCAAGCTGCTTCCTGGCGTGACCACTGCCGACTCTGCAGGCACAAGGATCGGCACGGCACCCACCGACCACTTTCCAATCTTCAACTGTGGCACCAGCGCAGGCCGGAATGCTTTCGTTCCAAAGATGCCTTCCGCCATCACGTCTCTCACATCCCGCGAATCCACGAACAACGCCCCATGCTTCAACGCGTCCCTCGGCCCCATGACGCTCAAACTCGCTCCGGTATCAAACAGCATCAAAATCCGGCCGCCAGAGGCTGTGTCGACATCAATGTAGGGATGTGTTCCCTTGAATCGCAATGGCACGCGAACCTCATTCGTCGACGGAGTCTCAATAGCGACGGAATGCCCCTGCTTCTTCAGTTCACCGACAATTTCCGTCAATCGCCTCGTCCGGGCCTGCATCGCCGCCAGCGTCTTCGGAGAAATCGCCCCGCCAAACTCTTCACATCCGGACAAACCGAACACCGCCAACAAAACCCATGCCCATTGCTTGATTCGCATCACAAAAGGACGTCGATGGATTGACAGGCGCAACACACAGATAAGCAACAATCTGTTGGCCCAATGAAATGAGTGCGTCGGAGCCGGTCCCGCTCCCTCCCATCAGTCCACGACCGGACATCGCGCAGCCAAGGTCTCGGGCAGGCTTTATTGTTGGCGGTCGCCGATCGCATTCACCTTGAGATCGCGGTAGCTGAACAGATTGAGCCCCGAACCCGCCCCACCGATCCTGGCCCCTCGTCGACGAGCCCGTAGGCTCGAGCGCACTTCTCCATCGCCCTTCAACGGCACCGATTCCTGCCCGTACGTCGCCACAAACTCCCGACTCCCGATCACAGCCCCGTCGCTGAAATATCGAACTCGGCATCGCAACACCTCTCCCAGACTCATCCGACCGCGTTCCGCGATCACGGACCCGCGCTTCTCGAGCGACACGCCGTGCCTCACCTTCCTTCGCCCCACCTTCCTTCGCCCCACCTTCACTCCCGCATCCTCACCCTTCGTCATTCCACATTCTTCACCCTTCATTTCCTCTCCCAACCCCGTCGCAAACAACCACATCCGATACGCCGCCGAAGCCCGAGCCCAACTCCGCAATCCCGTGACCTCCATCAACCCGCGCCGAGCCTCCTTCTCCCCACCCATCGCCGCCGAATACCCGCACCACCGATACTCCGCCGGATCCTCCACCAGCCCCGCCCGCACCGGATTCAAATCAATGTAGAGCGCCATCGCCCGCAACGCATCCAATCCACCCCCAAGCCCCTCATCCGTCTTTCGCCTGCCAGCCTTTTGCCTTCTGTCTTCCACCAGCACACTCTTAAAACGGTCCATCCACAGCGTCCCCCTCCGTCCGTGCCGCCGGTTGTACCACTTGCTGAAACGCTCCTTCACCTCCTTCATGAAAACCGACACGTCGCAGAGCCGCTTCGTGAAGCGCTCCAAACGCTCCTGCGCCGCCTTCTCGTCCCCGACCTCCCGATCCGCCGCCAGCTGCGCCCTCAGCGCCTGCATGAACGAGCGACTGTAAAACGTCGCCAAATGCGCCAGCAACGCCGACTCCCCACGCACACCTGCAAACCGCTCCAGCCACGCATCCTTGTCCGCCACGCGAGCCAGCAGATGGAAGTGATTCCCCATCACGCAATACGTCAGCACCTCCACCCCGCAAAACCGCGCCATCTTCCCGATCAACTTCACCAGCGCCTCCCTCTCAACCTCATCCAAGAAAGTCTCTCCGCCGCAAGTCCGCGACATCAGGTGGTAGCAATGCGCCTCCTGCCCCTTCCGCCCCAGAATCCGCCGCCGACCGCCTGACCAAGACCGCGCCTGCGAACCACCCAATCCCGCCATCCCCGGATAATACCCCGTCTTGGCCTCGATGCCCACAAACGGGTTCTTGGTCTGGGTGTCTTCGTTCGATTTCATGAACGTCATTCTACGCAAAATCAAGCGATGTCAACTGTGTGCCTGGCAACTGTTTCGGAAAGCCGCACACTTCCTTGCGGCAGGGGTTGGAGAGGGCGGAGCTTGTCGGTGGTGGGCAAGGCACGGAGTCGCGAGCTTTGCGAAGCGCTGGAGTTGGTCAGCGTTGCGCCGGGTCGGTGTCGAGATTTCGTGAGCCGGGCTTCGGGTTCAAATGTGATTCCCACACAACAAAGTGATCTCCTCTTGCGCGCATTCGTAAAGCAACCCTTGCAAACGTGTTATCCTTGAAGCGGACAAAATAGGTTCGTTCTGCGCTCGCACTCCAATGAGGTTTGGCATCGACTGGCATATTGATCACAGCTTTTGGTTCGTAGCCCGCTTCTGGAGCTTCAAAGGCCATGATGTCTTTCCGCTCCGTGATGCCGCCGCCGGGGACCGTAATCTCCAGCCTCCAATCGTATCGTGGTTCCGTCTGAGGTCTCGGTTCGAGTTCTTTGTTCCAGCATCGAAGCACGACCCGATGGGCACTGCTGCCACCGGGGTGCAAATCGATCTCCATTGGGCTGCCATCGCGAGTCAGGCGGTAGTTGCGTTCCTCCGCATGAATGAGCGGCTCAATCACTCCGGGTTTTTGCAGCGTGAACACGATTGGCTCTTGTGGGCTGGATGCAGGAGGATGTCCAAGGCCAAAATAAAAGAGCTTTCCAGACCCAACCTTGTCGTCGGCTCCTGGCAGTTTGCGATAGCCTGCCTTGCTCACTTCAACGGAGAGAGTCCCGCCACGATGGCCGGTGATCTCAAAACTTCCGTCGAGCTTGCTCGTGATTTCCTGTCCTTCCTTTCCAGTGAGTCCAAGCACGGAGTATTGCACACTCGCTGAAGACACGGGATCGCCATGCTGATCCAAAACTTTGCCATAGAGGTTGATCGGCGTGGCGAACGACGCTTTGAAGCCAGCAAGCTTTTCAGGATTCGTCTGTGTCTGTTGCTGCTTCTGTTCTGGCGTCAGTGGTGGCAATCCAGTTGCAACCTTCGACGGTTCTGTTGGCGTTGCCTTTTCCTGGAATGACCGTTCATGCGGCTCTTGGCGCAAAAGCCACCACATGATTGCGAGCACGAGAAGAAGGCCCAGGATGATGAGATTTCGTTTCATGCGCTTTAGCGGTTGGATACATCCTCATCAAACTCTTCCATCAGCCTTTTCCAGAACCCGTATGAGTTTTGGTAGGAGCGATTCCATTCGGCACTGTGTTCGTTGCCAAAGCCAAAAGTGCTCATATCGACTGTCGCATCCATGTTGCCGACTCCGAGTTTCGCGCCCGCTGCACGAGTTCTAGCCTGGACACAGTATCCAAAGGCTTCCGCATCAGTTGTCAGGTAACGAACGAAAGAGACGCCACCCAGGTTGCCATACCACAGCTTTTCATTCGGGTCGGGATTCCAACGGTCGTAACCATATCCCCAAAGCACGAAGTTGTATGGTTTGAACCATTCGTTGTTAAAACTCCACAAGCCAAGCGCATCATCCATTGGCAGCGCAAAGTTCGCCATCGTTGTTCGTCCTGTTGGATTGAACCGATTGGCCATTCCCCAAAAGGCGCGAGCTAGGGGGATGGGGTCGGTGTCGATGGTTTCAAAGTCGTTGTCCGGCTGATCATTGTGAACGCCATCATAGGCCATCGAAGCCATTGCAGCATTGCACATAGCATATTTGGTCACATTCATGCCTGATCTGAGGGCGGCACCCGAGATCACATTGCCCATTGAGTGAGCAAACAGGTAACGACTGCCGCTGTTCGCGGTCTGGTTCACGAAGTTAGCCAAGGCCGGACCTGAAAGCCAGGAACGATACTCGCTCGCGTTGTAGGTTAAGCCACCGTCCCGCCAAAGATCGAGGGGAGTGATGTTTTCAAGACTTGGCAAGCCATCATTCTCGCCGCTGAATGTAGGCCAGCGGAACGCATAAAACCGCCCTTTGAAGCCCATCTGCCAGAGCCGCTTGAAGCTGGTGTCTCCCCAAGAGGCATATTCAGCATAGTCCATGCGCCAGCCGTGAACCCAAATGATTGTCTTGGCTTTGGCATTGGGGTCAACTTTTGGCGATCCTGCCGCTGTGTCCGGTGCCCAAGTCAAAGCTGGCGGATTCACATTGTCCCAAGGATTGGGGATTCCTGGAGCATCTACCGTGATGCGTCCACGATCATACATTTCTCCGACTCGGAGGAGCTGAACATCGAGACTTGGGCCGTCAACTGTTTGGCCGTTCAGCTCAAAAACCAGGGTGAGTTTGCCTTTGCCATCGGCGCATCCCTCCATCAGGAGTGTGATCTCGTCGGAGGATGTTTCAGTCAGTAGCGAAGATCGAAGCCAAGCGGCACTTCCTCCAGAGACAAGTGTGTTTCTCCCAAACAGGTTGTTCTGTGCACGAACCGTTTCGGCTCCATCAGGAGTGGACAGATAATCGGCAGCTTTAACGAGTGTGGGCGAGCCAGTGAAGATTCTGCACGAGGGCGAACCGCCAGAGGTGTCCTTCCATCGAAATCCGATTTTGCCGTTTTGCTCAGAAAGCATCTGGCGCAACGCGCCGACGCGGATTCTCAGGACGGTGAAGTCTTCCAAATCCCGACTGCCATTGATCATCCCATCATCCCAGTTGGGGTCTCCAGTGAGGTCTTCGGTATCAACTCCATGATCGTGATCATCATTGACCCAGAAGCGGAAGGGTTTGTCGCTTGAAGTGCTGTCTGAGCCGAATGTGACGAGTCCATCACGATCTGCGTCAACGGCTAACTCCACCGGGAGGAGGAACAAATCCTTGGTTACCCCAATGGTGTCGGGTATTGCCGTCAACTCGACAGCTTTGAAGTTTCCGATGTCCACCACGTAATTGGCTCCCTGGCCAGAAGTCGCTGCGACTTCTGTGGCCACGACTTGTCCTTCGGGAATGCGAAGGGTCACGGACCCTTTGCTTTCATAAGTGGGTTCTTCGTCGCCGATCGTCGTTGCCTCAAAAATAAGGACTATTCGCTCAATGCTTTGCCCTTCAGCAACCGGAAGGTTTGTTTGCAGACGGAATTGCACACCCTCGCCTTGAGCCGATTGTGACCGCAAATCGACTGAGTAATTTCCACCTTCCCACTTACCAGTCATCGTAGTCGTAGATTCGGTCCATGAGGCTTCCGTCCCCACCTTGACCAGCGCACCCGCCATCCAGCCGTGGAAGTCGGCATCTTCACCTGGGCGGTGCCAAGTGATCGACTCCAAGCCATCTTCCCCCATGGAGGGTGAAAACTCATACCCATTGCTCCGATTTTTGTAGGGTGGATTCATCCTCATACCGTTGTGTGCAGTGATCTCCCGCTCACCCTCTTCGGCTTCAGGCTCCACCTCAGGCTCGTAGGGATCAGAGATGGTATCATACGAGGTTTCCTCCACCTCATACGCCCCTTCGTCACCCTGATTCGCACTCTCAGCGTACGATGTGGGCTCATCGGGGTCGTCTGGATCACCGTCGCCGTCTTCATCCCTGCCATCATCGGGATTGTCATCGCCAACATGCTCGTCCCGTGGGTCTCCATAATCCAGAGGGTTGTCCTCTAAGTCAAAATCAGCATCGATTCCATCGTCAGCGCGCGCCGGGGCGTCGCTACTACCGTAGTCCACATCCCTATAGTATTTCGTTACCGTGTAAGATTCCCCAATCTGCACCTTCCTGTCAGGATCTTCTTCGTCGGACAGGGTTTCACTGCCAGCGAAGGTAAATCGTTTGACGCGAATCGCTCCAAATACCTCGCGCTGGGACTCACCGGTGCCGATTCCACCGATTCCACCGATTCCACCGTTCCTGCGCGTCCCTGGAACGCCAGCGGGGCTGCCAACTCCAAGAGGAACCGCAGGCGTGAAATAGGCCGTTCCAGACACGGCCGCGCCATCTGAATGGACGGCCTGAAGAGTCACCCAGCCCGACCCGACTGTGGAAGGCATGACCCAAAGACTGATGAGTCCATTCTGATCGGAAACAGAGTCCAACGCAGGTTCCCATGGACCCTCTGGAAGTTGTCCAAATCCGACCGTGGCTCCGGTGGACGCGAAAGTGACGGTTTCTCCAGGCCAAGGACGACCACCTCGCGATACTTGAACCACGAAGGGAGAGCCAAACATTTGGCCACCAACGCTTGATTGGGCATTTCCCGAGACTATTGAGAGTTGCACTGGAAGAATCGAGAGGACGTCTAGCGGATTGCCCCCACCCTGCAATTCCCTTCCATCACTCAACCCATCGCCATCACTATCTGCGAGCTTGGGGTTGGTGCCGAGCCAATACTCGCGAAGGTTGGCTAACTCATCTCTGTCGGGGTCCACTCGCCCTTGGTTTGCTTGTGCGTCTGAGTGTGCAGCGACATCCTCATCATACCATTGTTCGTCAAATTCATCCGTTCCCGTTTGGTTGATGTCCCACCAATACTTTGGATCATTTGGGTCTGGCTCCGGTGGGACGGTGACCCAGCCCGATGCCGATCCTGCATCGTTCGACCGGAGGTCCAGCTGAAACCGATACTCCCAAAGATTCGGCATGGCGTCGCGGTCGAGATCGCTGCTGCCGATGGGGGGCATGGCTGCGTAGTGCGTGTCGATGCCGTAACCGCTGCCATCTTCTGGTTCCTCGTAGGCTAGCAACGCGTCGAGTCCGTCTGGCAAACCGTTGCCATCCTGATCCGCCTCGTCGGTGAATCCAAAATCGGACGCCCGAAGTTCGAATCCCGTTTCATCTGAGACCAACACTGGATCATGCTCGGAGGCGGCCTTCCAGGCCATGATCTGACCATCGGGAATCGTGCCTCCCACATGCTGACTGAATGGAAGGGTGGGGTCGCTATGCAGCTCCAACACCTCCTCAAAGTTCAGCGCGCCGTCGGCATCGGGATCGTTCACGGCGTCAGCGAAGAGGCGTTTGTTGAGAATGTCAGGGTAAAGGTCCTCATCTGCATTCGAGATGCCATCGCCGTCAATGTCGTTGGGATCGATCAAGGGCTCTCCCATGAGGAACTCTTGCAGGTTCGAAATGCCGTCGCCATCGAAATCCCACTCGGTGGAACCAATGGCAGCGGTACCGGCGGCCACCAGGCCATCCCAGATCGCACGATCTGCGGCCAGTTGAGCAGCGGGGATCACCGCAGACCATGCAGGCGTAGTCTGCTGGAGCACGGCGAATGAGAATGCATTCTTGAGCTGGCCGACATTCACCACAGCATAATCGTCAGTCTGCCCCACCGCAGGCCACGGATACGGGAGGCCCATTCGATCCAAAAACGGTCTGGCCGCAGCTTTCAATTGACCCGCCGTGAGCGCGGAGAAGTCGTCAGGTGCGCCACCGGGGAAGGACCATGATTCGATCAGATGATGGACGGCTCCTCCCGCTCCATTGACGAGGCGGAGGTTCATTTCCTGACCGGCCCTTTGCACCATGTTCTTGAGTTGCCCCACGTTGGCAACGGCATAGTCGTCGGCGATGGCGCCGGGCTCGAAGACGCCCTGATCGGTCCACCACTGCGGGGCTTGGGCGAGGGCGGACTGGAGGATGAGGGAGAGCGCGGCGAGTGTGGCGACGGTTTCCCGCCACTGCGGGGTGCGCAGGACTTGGAGAAAATTTCGTTTCATGGCCTCGTCTTGTTCGGGCGGGTGGAGATTGACGAACAACGCCCGGCTCAGGGCTCACCTCCGGCCTGAAACTGGCCCATGCTGATGTCACCCCCCGGTCTCACCCGGAGTGTACCCCGAATCTCACTGATTCCATCAGGTGTGGCACTAATGGTCGCACCCGGATCATTTTCGGCACCGACTGATACTGAACCCAGGACCGCCATGTCGCCGCTTCTCGCCACGGTGAGTGCGCTGCTTCGAAGCGCCTCAGCCTCACCTGTTCCGTTTCCCACGATAAAGACTTTGTCAGTTGCATCCGGGCTCGAAGACTGCGCGGTGCGGGTGTTGTAGGTTCCAACCACCACTTGACCAACCTGTCTGGCGTCGGTCCCTTGACCAATCGCAATGGCTCCTGAGACACGCGAGGCACTTCCAGTTCCCAAAGAAATTGAATCCGCTCCAGCAGCCCATGTGGCGTAGCCCAAACCAATGGCGCGTTCTCCACCTGCACGGGCTTCCCGCCCAATGCTCACGGCGTATGATCCCGAAACTGTTCCCGGGCCCATCTTCCCGGCCAAAGGCCCGATGGAAACCGCTCCCCAGCCTGTGCGCGCATCTTCTCCAATTCCGACGCCGGTGGGTTGCACATCTTCTGCCCCAATGCTGACGGTCTGATTGACTGCGGACACATACAGACTGTCAGCTCCGGCTTCCGTGAGGTATTGAACGTCGGCTTCGGATTTGGTGTAGTAGCCGCCAAGAGTTGCTGTTAGGCTCGAATTCGTGACCAACCCAACCAAGTCAGATTGAAGGGCCACCTGCTCGCCCCCTACCCTCAAATCTCCAAAAACTCGAACATCCCCATCACGCTCGACTACGAAAGCATCATCGCGATTGCTATCATCAGTGCCCGAACCCACGACAAATACTCGATCATCGTCAGAGACAGAATTGTATCCGTTGGGTGCTGTGTCCACATCCACTTTCGTGTTGTAGGCACCGACGACCACTTGTCCAGGCCTTGCAGCAAACACATGTTGACCAATCGCTACGGAATCTCGGCTGTGAGTCGTCGCAAATTTTCCGATTCCGATGGAGTCTGCCCCCCCGACATTCGTGTAAAAGCCCATACTCATGGATCGGTCTCCCTTGGCTCTACTAACCGTTCCCAGCGCCACCGAGTGGTCGCCGGTCGCCGCGCTTATGTGACCGATTGAAGTGGCATTGCTTGAAGCAAAAGAGTCATAACCCATCGAAATCGCCGCAGATCCATTTGCATCTGCACTAAATCCAAATGCAAGGCCTCCCCATGCAGCATGGGCCTGATCCCCAAAAGCAAGCGAACCTGTCCCACCCGGAATCGCCCCACCAAAGGCGACCGCTTGGGAGGATGCTGAAACGAAATTGGAACTGTTTGCCGTCGTTAACACAGCATTCCCACCTACCGTCAAAATCCCGTCTTCACCGAGAACCATTCTCTCCACCCAACCCTGCCCGTCCACTGTCGACCAAACCCACCTCGTCGCTTCATGCTGAGCCCTCCATTCGATCTGCGAGTAATCGAACAGGCTGGTCGATCCGTTCAAAATCTCGCTGTAGTTCCATTCCAACCCGGGAGCTAAAGGGGCCTCATTGCTCACGCCAAAAAGCAGTGAACTCGACTGGAGATCGACGGTATCGGAAATAAGCACGATAGAATCCGAACCCGAGGCCACCTCGAATGCACCACTGACCGTTAGGTTTCCCGAAACAAAATGATCACCAGACAGTTCGGTCAGCGTCTGGGACCGTGCCGTATGGGGCTGAAGCCAACAAATTGCCTGCAGTGCAAGCCCGACCAAAAAGGGAATTGACTTCTTCATAGCACAGCGATTTGAACCTGCGCCTTTACCTGAATCAAGCAAAATGTTAGTCACCTGACTCTAAAATTAGCGGCAATTGCCAGACGAGCAATCAGTGACATCCCAATTGTTAGTTCATTTGAACTGGGAGTTCGAGTTTGTCGATAGGTGTTTATTCCTAAATGAACGGTTGGAGTCCCCTCAATGCATTGGGATGAGCCTCAATCGATGAGCCTGTGAGGCTGGTGCATACCGTCGATTGCCAAATCTTCGGTGAACTCGCCGGCACTCCCGTCGTCCACGGATGGAAACCCTCACTATTTTGACGAGGCGAGCCATTCGATGCCGAAATATCCACCATTTGCATTCAACCCCCATCGCAACGATAGAACCGGCTGCCTTTATCTTACTTAACAAGCCAAGCCCCGCCTGTGTCCGAAAGCTCCTCCCCCTCCCCGAAAAAGAAACCTTCCCTCTTGGGCCGCCTCGCCTCAGGGATCAAGCGAGTCGTCGGCGGAGGCAAAACTCCCGCTCCAGCTCCTGCACCGTCCAAGGATGCTCCAGCGTCGAAGCCACCTGGGCGCAGCGGTGAGCGCCCACCACGTCGGCCCCGCGACGACAACCGCTCCGGCGAACCGCGTGGTGATCGTCCACCCCGCCGCCGCCGCGAAGGGGACGCCTCAACCTCCGGAGAGGAACGTCCGCCACGACGCCGTCGTGAGGGTGGAGGTGGACGCGGAGATCGCCCGGCTCGAGGAAGGGATCGCGACCGCGGCGGTCGTGGAGGCCGTCCACCCCGAGACGATGACAAGCCGCGCGAGCCACGGGTCAACTACGAAGCCGAGCCCGCACCTCCTGCCCCTCCCGTACCCGAAGGCCCCTTCCCCGAGGCTTTCGAAGTCCTCGGCCTCAGCCCCGCCGTTCTGGGCGGCATCCGTGAGAGCGGCTACGACAAGCCGACCACCATTCAAGAAAAGGCCATCCCGATCATCCTCGAAGGCAAAGACGTGATCGGTGCCTCGCAGACTGGCACGGGCAAGACCGCCGCCTTCGCCCTGCCCACCCTGACCCGTCTTGGCCCTCCGGGCAATTTCCGCTGCCTCGTGCTCGAACCCACCCGCGAACTGGCCGCCCAGGTCGTCGAGCAGTTTGAAAAGTACGGCAAGCACACCGGCCTCCGCCCCTTGCTGGTCCACGGCGGTGTTGGCTACGACAAGCAGCGCAAAGGCCTCCAAAAAGGCGTCGATGTCGTCGTCGCCACCCCGGGTCGCCTCCTCGATTTCATGAGCGACGGCACCGCCGACCTCAGCAAGATCGACGTCCTCATCCTTGATGAAGTGGATCGCATGCTCGACATGGGGTTCCTCCCCGACGTCCGCCGCATCATCGAGAAAACGCCCAAAGGCCGCCAAACGCTCTTCTTCTCGGCCACGATGCCGCCACAGATCCAAAACCTCGCCGAGTTCGCTCTCAACGAACCCATCAGCGTCGAGGTCGGCATCCGCTTCTCCGCCGCCGAGACGGTCAGCCACTACATGTATCCCGTCGCGGGGGATCAACGGCAGGAACTCCTCCTTGCCATCCTCAAGCAGACGCATTTCGACAGCGTGATGATCTTTACCCGGACGAAAGCGCAGGCGGACCATCTGTATTCCGCCATCCGGGAAATCGGCACCTACAAAGCCGCCGTCATGCACTCCGACATCCGTCAGAGCGAACGTGAGCGCGCCCTCAAGGGCTTCCGTGATGGAGAATTTGACGTCATCGTCGCCACCGACCTCGCCGCCCGCGGGCTCGATGTCAGCGGCGTCACCCACGTCATCAACTACATGGTTCCGGAGAACTCCGAGGACTACGTACACCGCATTGGGCGTACCGGTCGCGCCCAGAAAGAAGGGGATGCCTTCACCCTCTTTGCCGCCGAAGAACTGCCCTACATCAACTCCATCGAGCATCTCATTGGCCAAAAGATCGAGCGGCGGAAACTGGAGGGGTTCAACTACCTCTACACGACCGTCCTCGACGAGGAGGACAAGGCCCGGGACATCCTCCGCGGCCGCAGCAAGAAGAAGCGCAGGCGCTAAGGCGCTCAGGAGGGAGAGGCTCCCGCCGAGAGCCCGTTTTTTCAAAACCGCACGCGCTCCAGAGGTCCTCCTCCGGCACTCTCCGTCCCAGTCCTCAAGTCACAAACCGCGACGACGCCGGATACGATCCCAGACTCCGGATCCCGGCACCGTCCGCTGCCGCCATCTCCAGCGCCTTCTTGACCGGCTCCAGCGCAGGCGATCCCTCGATCTCGATGTAGAACCGATACTTGTTCGGTTGTCCCCGAATCGGTCGTGACTCCAGGCGCTTCATGTTCACACCCGAGTCACTCAGCGGTGTGAGAAAGCGGCACAAACTCCCCGGATTGTCCGGCAGTTCCACGACCAGACCCGTCCGCTCATCCGCCTCCACGGGAGCCCGGTCCTCGTGCCCAATCAGAAAGAACTGCGTCACATTCGGCACTTCCCCCGCGATCGGGTAATGCAGCACGTCCAAGCCGTGACGATCCGCATTCTGCCGAGACCCAATCGCCGCCACCGAGAACCCCTTCGCCGCTTCCGCCGCTGCAATCGCCGTGCTTGGTTGCTCCACACGCGCCGCTTCGGGGTAGTGCTCCTGCAGCCAGGCATCGCAATGGAAAAACGGCATCGGATGGCTGTGAATCTCTGTGACCGTTTCGCCTGCATGCCCCAGAAGCGCCAGCTTCACATCCAGCGTCAGCTCCTCCTGAATCCGCAAGCCACATCGCGGATCGAGCAAGCGATCCACCGTGTCGATGATGAATCCGCCCGATGAATTCTCGATCGGCACGATGCCCAAGGCCAACTCCCTCGATCCCAAGTAGTCAAACACCTCGCCAATCGACGCCAGACACACACGCCTTCCCTCAGGAAACCGCATCCCGGCCAGTAGATGGGAGAAACTCCCCTCAGGACCAAGGCAGGCAACTTCAAGCGTGGAGACAGTGTCAGACTTCATGGGAAAGGGTGCGAGCCGCCATGCTCCCCCCCACGCGCCCATCGGTCAAGCCCAGCCATGCTCCCCACCGACCACCGGTGAGGAATCTCCACTGACTGATCTCCCGTCACGAACGCGCTACCGCCGGCTCCCCATCATCGACTCCGTCTGCTCCAGCACTGTCTGAAACGGCACCCGCTCCAGCAGCCCAAACGCATCGTGTCGACCCAACCGTTCCCGCGTCGCCGCCGGACTCCG